>NZ_KV831340.1:0-17816 GCF_001837075.1 Staphylococcus sp. HMSC063F05 | reverse complement strand
GTCGTCTTATACCTATTTTACTATTAAGTGTTTGGGCAGGATCCATAGCTGATAAATATGACAAAGGGCTTCTGTTACGGATCACTATTACTTCATCATTCATAATTACAGCATTATTGTGTTTACTTACTTATAGTCTTAACAGTATACCGATTTTCATCATTCTTTTATATGCAACATTTAGGGGCATACTAAGTGCTGTAGAAACTCCAGTGAGACAAGCAGTTTTACCTGATTTATCTAGTAAAATTTCTACAACTCAAGCAGTTTCTTTTCATTCGTTCATTATTAATATATGCCGATCAATAGGACCAGCAATAGCAGGTGGATTAATAGCTGTATACCATACACCCACTACATTTTTAGCTCAAGCAGTGTGCTATTTTATCGCAGCAGTTTTATGTATACCTATTCATTTTGAAGTCATATTAAGTCAAAAAGAAGGAAAAGCACTACCACTTAAAGTTGTACTAAATTATTTTAAAAGTAATTTAGAAGGTAGTCAGATATTCATTACGTCTATAATTATTATGGCAACAGGCTTTTCTTACACTACAGTTTTACCAGTATTAACAAACCATATTTTTCCTGGTCAATCGCAAGTGTTTGGTATAGCTATGACTTTTTGTGCGATTGGAGGAATAGTTGCAACAATAGTCTTACCATCAATTTTAAAACACTTGAGTACAGTAAAAATGTATTATCTCAGTTCAATATTATTTGGTATAGCTTTACTAGGTATTATCATACATCATTTAGTAGTTATGTTTATCTGTATTACGTTAATAGGCTTGTTTAGTCAATGGGCTAGAACAACTAATAGAGTTTATTTTCAACATAGTGTAAAGGACTGTGATAGAGGGAAAGTATTAAGTATTATAATGATGGATCGAGGTATGATTCCGTTAGGTAGTTTAATAATGAGCTTTTTCGCGGATATGTTCGGTATTTTAACTACATTTACTATTATGGGAATTAGCACTATCAGTATTTCACTCATTTTTTATATCATACAACGTATTTCGAATATGGAGGAGAGCAATAATGAATCATAAGGAATGGCTTTTAGCTGACAAAAACATCCAATATCGAACGATTAACGCAATGATTAAGGAACATATTGTTTCTGAAGGTATGCGTATTAAAGAAGGTACGTGTAAAGTTGAAATTTTTCTCAATAATCACCTTTTATCGTTAAAAGTAGCGCGAAAAAGTGCCTTAAAAAGATACGTTTTTACTGGTGACATAGTATTAAAAAATAAAAAATTGTCTCAATCAATTGAAAGTTTAGAAGAACTTCTTCAAATACTAACGGAAATATTTCATATCAACATTTCAAAACGATTATACGATGAATTAATACATAGTAGGGATAGTTTGTATGAAACGTACAAACATTTTTATAATAGACAAACACTCATTCATCAGAGTATGAAATTTAGTAAATTACCCGATTCTATAAATTTTATTGCTTGGCTGCAACATTTACAAGATAGTGGTATTACAGATGATTTAAGTTACTCGGAAAGTCTTGTGATAGAAGGGCATCCAACACATCCTTTAACAAAAACTAAATTGCCTCTCAGTACTAATGAATTGAAACTTTATGCACCAGAATTTGAAAAAGTTATTCCATTAAATATTATGCTTATTGAAAAAAATCATGTAGTAACAACAGCAATAAATGATGATCAAAATTTTATTCTAAATCAAGTTATTCCTGAATATCGAGATCGTTTAAAATGCTACCTCGAGCCACTTCGATTAAATCTTAACGATTACAGAGTGATGTTGATACATCCTTGGCAGTATGATCATACTATCGGCGAACAATTTGAAGAATGGATAGCCAAGAAAATCTTACTACCTACACCATTTACTGTTGAGTCCAAAGCTACTTTATCATTTAGAACAATGGATTTAATTCATACACCATATCATGTGAAATTGCCAGTAAATGTTCAAGCTACAAGTGCTGTTAGAACAGTTTCATCAGTTACGACTGTAGATGGTCCTAAGTTAAGCCATGCATTACAAGGATTGCTTCAGGAATTTCCAGAACTTCAAGTCGCGATGGAACCTTATGGAGCTTATGCTCACACGGCATCTGATTTATCAAAACAATTAGCGCTTATCATACGTCAAAAACCTACGATATATGATTATGGTTGTACAGTTGTAACAGCTAGTTTAGTTAATCCTAATCCAATTGATAATCAGGCAGTTGTAGATAGTTATTTAAAATGGATAGAAAATGAAATCACACTTGATCATATTAAGCATTTTATAGCAATTTATACACAAACCTTAGTTACACCGCTTATTGCGTATATTCAAAATTATGGCATAGCACTTGAAGCACATATGCAAAATACGATTGTTAATCTTGGACCTAATTATAAAATGAAATTCATTGTACGTGATTTAGGTGGTTCTCGTATAGATTTAAATACACTTAAACAGAAAGTTCCTCAAATAGATGTTACAAATGAAAGTCTTATTGCAGATACTATTGAAGAGGTTATTGCTAAATTTCAACATGCAGTTATTCAAAATCAACTAGCAGAATTGATTCATCATTTTAATCAGTATGATGAAGTAATAGAAGAAGAATTATTTGAAATTGTGCGTGAAGAAATCGAAATGGCAATCGATAATGACAAGCCACATGCTGAAAAATTGAAAAAAATATTGTTTGGGTCAACTATCACAGTCAAAGCTTTATTAAGTATGAGAATGGAAAATAAAGTGAAAAAATATTTAAATACCAAGTTAGATAATCCAATAAAAAAAGAGGTGTAGTGCATGGCGAATGTTCGTGTCAATTTATCTAAAATTAAATATAATGCCAAAGTACTTCAATCGTTATTAGAACGTAGACATATCCATTTCACACCAGTAATTAAATGTGTCGCAGGGGATAAACGTATTGTATCAAGTATTAAGTCTTTAGGAATTACTCATTTTGCTGAATCAAGACTAGATAACATTGAACAACTCAAAGATTTAGATATTACATTTACATTGTTACGACCTACTGTTGAAGCAGATTTGGAAAAGATGATTTCAAGAGTAGAAATGAGTATCCAAACTGAATTAACCACAATCAAAAAACTTAATACGTTAGCAAAATCACTTGATATTAAACATCAAATCATGCTAATGGTTGACTGGAAAGATGGTAGAGAAGGGGTCTTGACCTATGATGTGGTGCGTTATGTTCAAGAAGTACTTAGATTATCTCACATACAACTTGTTGGCTTGGCATTTAATTTTATGTGCTTTAAATCAGAAGCACCCAATGAAAAAGATGTTCGTATGATAAACAAATTCATACATAATGTAGAAAACGAAACTCATTTTAAGTTTAGAATTATTTCAGGTGGAAATTCGAGTATGTTACCTCAAACACTGTACAATCATTTAGATAAAATCAATGATCTTCGTATAGGGGAGGCATTATTAAGGGGTATAGATACGACGACAAATCATTCAATTAATAGCTTATATCAAAATGCGATAGTATTAGAAGCAGAAATTATAGAGATAAAACCACGTCTATATCAAAAAAATAATCAATCTTATTTACAAGCTATAGTAGATATCGGTTATTTAGATACGTTTATTGAGGGGATAAAACCTCTTGGGAATGATATAAGAATATTAGGTGCATCAAGTGATCATTTGATGATTGATTTAAATAACCAAGATCATTATCAAATCGGTGATAAACTTCAATTTAGCTTGAATTATGAAGCACTGTCTCAGAGCATGTATATGAAAAATTTAACTAAGTTATATAGTAGTGATTCAAAAATAGAATCCCTTGTTCAGAACTTCGATATGCCTATATATTCCCAGTGCTAATAGTTCTTATTTACCTTTAACTCAACGCACCGTCTCAAATTAAATTTGATAGGTTTTACTTATTAAAAACCAGCATTTTTTGTAAACATCATTTGTTCAGAATTGGATTAATTATGAAAATAATAAAATAAGTTATTGACATTGAGAATCGTTATCAATAAACTAATAATGTAAGCATATACATATTAAGGAGTGGAATCAGTGAGAGGTTTAAAAATTTTAAGTGTAATTGGCTTATTGTTTGTTTTAATTGCAACTGCAGCATGTGGAAATAATAGTTCAAGTAACTCAAGTAAAGAGTCATCAAAAGATGGAGTTGAAATCAAGCACGAAGAAGGTACTACGAAAGTACCTAAACACCCTAAACGTGTTGTTGTTCTTGAGTATTCATTTGTTGATGCGTTAGTTGCTTTAGATGTTAAACCTGTTGGGATAGCGGATGATAACAAAAAAAATCGTATTATTAAACCATTAAGAGATAAAATTGGAAAATACACTTCTGTAGGAACACGTAAGCAACCTAACTTAGAAGAAATCAGTAAACTTAAACCAGATTTAATTATTGCTGATAATAATAGACACAAAGGTATTTATAAAGACTTAAATAAAATTGCTCCTACGATTGAACTGAAAAGTTTCGATGGAGATTATAATGAAAATATTGATGCTTTTAAAACAATTTCAAAAGCTTTAGGTAAAGAAGAAGAAGGTAAAAAACGCTTAGAAGAACACGATAAGAAAATTGAAGAATATAAAAAAGAAATAACTATGGATAAAAATCAAAAGGTATTGCCTGCAGTAGCTGCTAAATCAGGTTTGCTTGCTCATCCAAGCAACTCTTATGTTGGTCAATTCCTAAGTCAACTAGGTTTTAAAGAAGCATTAAGTGATGATGTTACTAAAGGTTTAAGTAAGTATCTTAAAGGACCTTACTTACAAATGAACACTGAAACTTTATCTCAAGTGAATCCTGAGCGTATGTTCATAATGACAAACAAAGCAAGTTCTAACGAACCTTCACTAAAAGAACTAGAAAAAGATCCTGTATGGAAGAAATTAAACGCTGTGAAAAATCAACGTGTTGATATTTTAGACCGTGACTTATGGGCAAGATCACGTGGTTTAATTTCTTCAGAAGAAATGGCAAAAGAACTTGTTGAATTATCTAAGAAAGATAGTAAAAAAGATAATAAGTAAGGTGGAAAACAATGACTATGGTGAATAAAGATAGTCAATCCGCTATTGAACAAAAAAAGAAAAAGCGCACTACACTCACTTTTATTGTGGGTGTGTGCCTTCTTTTTATTTCAGTATATTTGAATTTAGCGATTGGTTCTTCAAAAATACAATTTAATGATATTTTAAGTTATGTAACTGGACACACGAATACAAAGGCAACTTTCTTAATACACAATGTACGTATGCCAAGAATGTTAGCTGGTTTAATTATTGGTGGCGCTTTAGCAATTGCAGGTTTATTGATGCAAGCAATTACCAAAAATCCTTTGGCTTCACCACAGATTTTTGGTGTGAATGCAGGTGCTTCCTTCGTTATTGTACTTATAACTGTACTTATACCATCACTAGGCTCTTACTCTACAATTTTAGCGATAATTGGTGCCTTCTTAGGAGGTTTTACTGTTTATACATTGTCTGGCTCTACTAAGTCGATTACACCGATTAAATTAGCACTTGCAGGTATGGCTATTCATCTGTTCTTTAGTAGTATGACTCAAGGTATAATTATTTTAAATGAAGATTCTAATGATACAGTGATGTTCTGGTTAGTTGGTTCATTAGCCGGTATAAAATGGCAACAGATTATATTCATCTTACCATTTTTACTCCTTGCTATTTTTGTGACCATATTTATGGGAAGACAATTAACTATATTAGAGTTAGGTGATGATATTGCCAGAGGATTAGGACAAAGAACAGAAATCGTCAGAATGATTGTTGGAATATTGGTCGTTGTTCTTGCTGGTGTTTCTGTTTCTATTGCTGGGCCTATAGGATTTGTAGGTTTGATAGTTCCACACATAGTGAAAAGATATATAAATAAAAATTATGTATTGATGATACCTTTAACATTTATATTCGGCGCTACTTTATTACTTATTTCTGATGTATTGTGTCGCTTAATTACTTATCCATTCGAATCGCCAGTAGGTATTGTTACATCATTTGTTGGTGCTTTTTACTTCTTATTCATAACTGTTAGAGGGGTGAATCGCATATGATTAAACAAAACCTGAAGATGCGCTATACCATTGTCTTACTGTTATTAATTTTTAGTACAATCTTTAGTCTATGTATAGGATCAGTAATGATTAATCCTATTCATGCAGTTACAGGCTTCTTTTTACACAATGACTTTATTTTAAATGAATATCGAATTCCTAGAACACTTTTAGGATTACTTATAGGCAGTAGTTTAGCTATTTCTGGCTCGGTGATACAAGGGGTTATAAGAAATCCACTTGCTTCACCTGATGTTATTGGAATAACAAAAGGGGCAAGTTTAGCAGCAGTAATGATCATAATGATATTTCCATCAGCACCTCTATTTGTTCTTCCTTTAGGTTCATTTATCGGTGCTTTGACAATAAGTATTATTCTTTCAGTTCTTATTTCAAAATTTGATGTAAAGGGATCAAAATTAGCATTGATAGGTTTAGCGATAGGTGCAATTTGTACGGCCATTGTCCAATTCTTGCTTATACGTAATCCTCTTGATGCAAATAATGCGTTATTATGGTTGACTGGTAGTTTATACGGTCATAATATAGTCAATTTTTATAGTTTATTACCATGGTTTATTATCACTGTACCTATAGTATTGTTATTAGGGTATCAACTTGATATTTTAAATTTAGGTGATCATGTAGCCATTGCACTAGGAGCACGTGTAAAAATCTTAAAAATGATTTTACTTGTATTAGCAGTAATGTTAGCAGGTGCTTCCATTGCGGTAGTAGGGGGTATTAGTTTTTTAGGTCTTATAGCACCTCATATTGCACGTCAACTTGTCGGCCATAAAAATATACATGTTATAATCATGTCAGGTTTGGTAGGAGCAATATTATTAACTTTTGGTGATGGTTTAGCAAGAGGTATACAACCTCCTCTTGATATTCCTGTAGGTGTTGTAATAGCAATTATAGGCGCACCTTATTTCTTATTTTTATTACGTAAGATGTAGTAAATTTGATAGTTTCAATATCGTATTTTTTAGTTATAGAGCCTGATACATTACAAATTAATGTACAGGCTCTTATTGATGTCACAATATCATTTTGATGGCCCATTAAAAAATAAAAATATAAATCATATACGAATAGAACTGCTTAAATGAAAAAGAGTTAAAATGGATTTGCTAAAAGTTAATAAATAGCGTATAGTGTTCTTTACGTAATTATTCAAAATAATGCATATATATAATGTGATATACTTTAAATTACATATGGATATAAAAAGATAGAAATGGATTGAATATATATGAATGGATTTAAAAAAGTTGACATAGTAAGAGGTAGAATTAAATTTATCACTATGTCATTGTTAGGGATTATATTATTTTTAGTTCCTATACCAGTCGTTCAAGATGGAAAGCAGCAAACGACACTTCCTATAGCTTTTTTAGCTGGTTTATTAAAAGATTGGCTTGGTGGTATCATGCCAATTTTAATTGTAACCATCATAACTGTATCAGGTATTTTAACAATATTATGCTCTACAATTTATAAAAATAAATTAAATCCTCAAGGTTTAATGAGCAGTGCTTTCAACGTTAAAATAGGATGGCTTGTTTTGAGAGTATTAGCTGTCTTCTTTTCTTGGTTAACATTTTTAAATATTGGACCTGAAATGATTAAATCTGAAGATACAGGTGGATTAGTATTTTCAAGTTTATTACCTACTCTTGTAGCAGTATTTTTATTTGCTGCAATCTTTTTACCTTTATTAATGGAGTATGGTCTATTAGAATTACTTGGACCCATCTTTAGACCTATCATGCGACCTTTGTTTACTTTACCTGGTAGATCGACAGTTGATAATCTAGCTTCATTTATAGGTGATGGTACAGTTGGTGTTTTAATTACTAGTAGACAATATGGTGAAGGATATTACTCTAGAAGAGAAGCAACAGTAATATCCACAACCTTTAGTGTTGTATCTATTACGTTCGCTATTGTCATTGCCGAAACAATTAGAATGCAAGATCAATTTTTCTATTTTTATTTAACAGTTGTCATTTCATGCTTAATTGCAGCAATGATTATGCCAAGAATTTGGCCACTTAAAAATATTCCTGACGAATATGCTAAAGAAGTAAGTGAAGAGGCTCGTAATGAACAGCTACCAGAAGGCAAAACAGCATTAAAATATGGTTTTGATTTAGCAACTGAAGTTGGAATTAAATCGCCAGGGTTTAAAGAATTTTTAATTTCAGGTTTTAAAACAGTTGTAGATATGTGGTTTGTAATTTTACCAGTTGTTATGAGTATAGGAACAATAGCTACCATTATTGCTAACTACACGCCTGTTTTTGAAATTATAGGAAAACCATTTGTTCCAGTACTAGAATTGTTACAAATTCCAGAAGCACATGAAGCATCACAAACAATTTTAATTGGGTTTGCCGATATGTTCTTACCTTCAATTCTTATTGAAGGGGTTCAAAATGATGTAACACGTTTTGTAATTGGAGCATTGAGTATCTCACAACTTGTGTATTTATCTGAAGTAGGCGGCGTGATTCTTGGTTCTAAAATTCCAGTTAGTATAAGTAAATTATTTATGATTTTTTTAATTCGTACTATCATTACGCTTCCAATAATTGCTTTATTAGCGCATTTATTTATCGGATAAAAGATATACTCATTTTTAATTTAGTGAGAGTGGGGGGAAGAAAATCATAACAACAGTAATATAAATTACTAATGGTTGAAATAAAAATTCTCATATATCAAACTTGTTCTAATTTTTATAATTATAAAAATTAGACAATAAATCATATACGTATTCTAGCCCACTCCCTTTAGATAATTTATCTTCTGTTCAAAGAAGATAAAACATTTGATTTAACAATTTCGCTTTTAATGACTGGTGAATCTTCGGATTTTCCAGTATTTTTATGTGCTTGTTTAAATACATCACTATTCACCCAATTTTTAAAATCTTCTTCAGTTTCCCACCAACTATTTACATACATATCTTCGCTATAATCATCTTTATCAATTTGCCAAACTTCAATACCTTCAAAGCCCTTTAAAGATTCAATAGGTCCTCCTTTAGTAAAATTAGGCGCCATTTGTTTTGCATATCCTTTTTTTACAGTGATTCTATTTGTAACAACGAACATTCTAATTACCTCCAAGTCTATTTTCTTCAATATAATATTTATCATTTAGCTTTGCAATTTTGTAAATATCACATTAAAAAACTGTCGACATTGTATTGAATTATGTCGACAGTCTAATTATAAAGTTATGTTGAAAAATATAAATCTGTAATTTATTTTGTTAACTCATTATATACTTTTTGATCATTTTGAGTGTAAATAATATATAAGTGTTGATCGGTATCAATTAATACGCGATTTGTTTTTCCGAAAGTAGAACCAATACGAGAGATTTCTTTACCATTCTCTTCTGGTACGGCATGAATATCTTGATCTTGAGTAACATTTTTAATTTCATTATTTGGAATTTTGATATCTGCTACTCTCCATTGAATACGAACTTCATTATCGTTTTTCTTAACTGTCATTGCCATTGAAAACACTTCCTTTAATTAATTTATAAACCTATCATAAATGATTGTGTAATCGTTTTCAAGTATTTATGTGATACTTTTTAAAATTATGTCATACTAATAAAATATAAGTACGAAAGTATGTTCGCATTATAGGATGAAATATGCTAAAATATTTTTATAAAGGAGAACAAAACATGACAGGTAAAACACACGCATCATGTGGCTTTTTAGTCGGTGCAATAACCACACAATATTTTCATACAGATATATTTACTTCTATATCAGTGATTGTACTTTCAGTCATTTCAAGTATATTGCCAGATATATGTCATACACAAAGTAAAATAGGAAGACGATTTAGGCTTACTAGTTTTTTTGTCAGAATTTTATTTGGTCATAGAACATTTACGCATTCACTTTTATTTATTATAGGAATTAGTTTTTTACTGTACTTCATACAAACTCCGATGTATTATATGGTTGCAATTGTTATTGGTATGTTTTCGCATGTTATACTTGATATATTAACCCCAAGAGGTGTTAAACTATTATATCCTTTACCATTTAATATCGTATCACCCATTCATTTTAAAACTGGGGGACTAGTAGATGTATCTCTAGCTACTGCATTAAGTGTTGGTGCGATATATACTTTATTTCAACCATATTTAAATACTATGATGCACTATTGGTTAATCAAATAAGATTATTATGAGAAAAATAACAATTAAAATTACGTATACATAAGGAGCGTTATCATGTTAGACAAAAATCAATTGGAAAAGTATAACCAAGAGCATTTGTATGAATATGAAAAATTAATGAGTAGTAATGAAAAGAATGCTTTAGATGAAAAAGTAGATCAGTTAAATCTTGCAGAAATTCAAGATTTATATCAAGATTTATATGTTAATAGAAAAACTATTGATGATGTATCTTCTGTATCTGAAGTCAAATATGAAGTGAAATCACGACTCAATGAAGAAGAACGACATACATATGAACAAAAAGGTTATGAGGCAATACGAAATGGTGAATTTGCTGTATTATTGATGGCTGGAGGACAAGGTACGCGTTTAGGATATAAAGGGCCTAAAGGTTCTTTTGAAATAGAGGGTACGAGTTTATTTGAACTTCAGGCGCGTCAACTGATTCGTTTAAAAGAAGAAACCGGCCACACAATTAATTGGTATATTATGACAAGTGACATTAATCATAAAGATACAATAGAGTATTTTAAACAACATAAATATTTTAACTATGATGCCAATCATATTCATTTCTTTAAGCAAGATAACATTGTTGCTTTAAGTGAAGAAGGAAAGCTTGTTTTAAATAGAGATGGACATATAATGGAAACACCTAATGGTAATGGGGGTGTATTCAAGTCTCTTAAGAAAGCAGGATACCTTGATAAGATGCAACAAGATCACGTCAAATATATCTTCTTAAATAACATTGATAATGTCTTAGTTAAAGTTTTAGACCCGTTATTTGCCGGTTTTACAGTGACACAAAGTAAAGACATCACATCAAAAACAATTCAACCTAAAGATAGTGAAAGTGTAGGTCGGCTTGTAAATGTTGATTGTAAAGACACTGTGTTAGAGTATTCTGAATTAGATACAGACATAGCAAATCAATTTAACAATGCTAATATAGGTATCCATGCTTTTAAACTAGGTTTCATTACCAGTGCTGTTGATAGAGAATTACCGTATCATTTGGCAATCAAGCAATTAAAGCAATTAGATGAAAATTTTGGTGTGGTTGAACGTCCTACATTAAAGTTTGAATTATTTTATTTTGATATATTTAGGTACGGTACAAGCTTTGTAACATTACAAGTTCCAAGAGAAGAAGAATTTTCACCTTTAAAAAATAAAGAAGGTAAGGATAGTGTACATACAGCTACAGAAGATTTAAAACGAATGGATTTGATTTAACTAAAGGTGGTGGAATAGATGTCTCAATCATCTAAGCGAAAAAACGATTCTGTGGTAGAAACTTTTAAGGACATCATTCCTTTAACATTTGGAGAAGAGATTGGTAATGCAGCATCACATGGTGCTGCTGCATTACTTACATTATTTATTCTTCCATATGCAGCAGTGCATAGTTTTAACAATGGTGGCACATTAGAGTCAATTAGTGTGTCAGTTTATGTGATTAGTATTTTTATGATGTTCATATCATCAACCATTTATCATTCAATGCAAAATAATACGTCTCATAAATATATATTAAGGATTATTGACCATAGTATGATTTATGTGGCTATTTCAGGAACATACACACCTGTTTTGTTAAGTGTTGTCGGCGGTTGGTTAGGTTGGCTCGTGACAATATTATTATGGGGAACGACATTATGGGGGATTTTGTATAAATCAATAGCAACTAAAGTCAATCATAGATTAAGTCTCATTGTTTATTTGGTGATGGGATGGGTAGGTATCATATTTTTACCTATTATTATTATGCGAACATCATGGTGGTTTATTTTCTTTATATTTCTTGGTGGGTTATCTTATACTATCGGAGCATGGTTTTATGCCCAAAAAAATAAACCTTATTTTCATATGATTTGGCATATATTTATTGTTCTTGCTTCTTTCTTACATATGATAGGCATTTTTTATTTTATGTGATTGCAACATTCTGTCATTATAAGTTAGAGAGAAAAATAAGTATTATTTTTAGAAATATCATTATACTTCAAATAAACACATGATTGCGTTGAAATTTTAACTTTATAGACTTTATAAAGGGGTGAGATGTACTGATCTCACTCTTTTTTATTGAAAACAAAAGGTGTATGAGTATCATCATATTAAAAAGTCAATTTTACGTTTCAATAGCTAAATCCAATAAAAAGGGAGTTTTTTTATGAATCTTAAGTCTATCATTACTGTAATGGCACTCATACTAATAATGTTTATGGCAGCTATAGAAACATCTATTATTTCATTAGCATTACCAACAATAAAAAATAGTTTGAATGCCGGTAATCTAGTTTCATTAGTATTTACCGTATATTTTATTGCTTTAGTCATAGCTAACCCTATCGTTGGTGAACTTATGTCTAGATTTAAAATTATTTACATTGCTGTTGTAGGGGTATTATTGTTTGCCTTAAGTAGTTTAATGTCGGGATTAAGTCAGACGTTTACTTTTTTAATTATCTCTCGAACAGTACAAGGTTTTGGAGCAGGAGTTATGATGTCACTCTCACAAATAGTTCCTAAGTTGGCTTTTGAAATTCCTTTGAGATATAAAATTATGGGTATAGTTGGAAGTGTTTGGGGAATTTCGAGTATTATTGGCCCATTATTAGGTGGTGCGATTTTAGAGTTTGCTTCATGGCATTGGCTATTCTATATCAATATTCCTATTGCTATAGTGGCAATAATACTTGTACTTATGACTTTTCATTTTCCTGATGAGACACAAGTACAACAGAGTCGTTTTGATATAAAAGGATTGATTATCTTTTATATCTTTATAGCTTTATTAATGTTTGGTTTACTCAACCAACATCATATTATTTTTAACATATTCTCAATTATTTTAGCTTTAGCTGTTTTATGGCTACTATTTAAAATAGAAAATAGTATCGAACAACCATTTCTTCCAACAAAAGAATTTAACATATCAATAGTTCTAGTTTTTATAACGGATTTACTTATTGCGATAACACTGATGGGATATAATTTATATATACCAGTATATTTACAAGAAAAACTTAGTTTATCACCTTTACAAAGTGGATTTGTAATATTCCCGTTGTCTGTTGCTTGGATTACGCTTAATTTCAATTTAGCTAAAATAGAAGCGCATTTTACTAGAAAAACATTATATATTTGCTCATTTTTTGTTTTATTAGTTAGTAGTCTGATGATAATGTTTGGCTTAAAACTCCCATTGCTTATTGCTTTTGCGGTTGTTTTTGCAGGTTTAAGTTTTGGTTATATTTATACAAAAGATAGTGTTATTGTCCAAGAGGAAACTTCTCCAAAAAATATGAAAAAGATGATGTCATTTTATGCATTGACAAAAAATTTAGGTTCGTCAGTCGGATCTACGATTATGGGCTATATGTATGCACTAAATGTTGGTTTATTTGGTTCTAATTTACACAATGTATTAGGATTAGTCTTAATAATTGCAGTATGTTTAATTGTAATGTGGATGACATTATATAAAAGCAATACTATTCAATCTTAGAAAAAATGCAGAATGATTTTTTAATTATGAGCAAGTAGAAATGCATATACCATATCTACTTGCTTTTTTGTGAAAATAAAATGAAATAAGTTGAGATGAGAAGCAGAAATGTTGTATAACTTAAAATTTTATATGCTCTTATTTACATGATAATATATATGTATACGAAGTGTAGGGGAGGACAAAAGTGATGAAATTTTTAAAAAATAAATCATATCATTTATTAGTAACACTTATTGTTCTCACTATATTTGTTATTTCCGGAGCAATTTTTTTAACATTTTTAGGCTTTGGTTTGTACGGTTTGAGTCGCATCCTTATTTATTTACACTTAGGCGATTTTAGTTACAATAAAGGCTTTTATGATAATTTAATATACTACGGTAGTTATATCGTTTTAGGCTATTTTACTTTATTTTCAATTGAGCATTTAATGGATTATTTTAAAAAGAATCTTCCAAAAAATCCATACTTTCAAGGTATTAACTTTCATCTCATCTCCTATATTGTTACTACAATTATGTTTTATTTTATAGTTCACATACACTATGTACATGTTAATATACATTTTTGGGTAATTATGATTATTATAGGATTTTTATTTGTATGTAAAGAAGTTTTTTATCCTGAAAGTAAAAATTTGAATAATAAAAAGTAAGGCTTCTGTAAAAAAGAGAATTTAATATGGAATAATTGAACTTAACGATAGAAAATAATTTAATTATTTAATGGTAATGATTGATAATGCTAATAAAAATTGCAGTTGTGTCATGCTTTACCAAGCAGTTCAAAGTTTAAATAATTACACTATAATGGCATCCAAAATAATAAGAAATCTCTATATTATTCTGAGCATTAAGTTTGTATCTGTAATTAAAATTTGGTTGAATATGGAATTATCATTTGAATAAAAAGGAGTATATGTTTATGGCCAGTTATGAATTGTCTAAGACTAAGCGAAATTTAATTGTATCTGTAATGTTAATTAGCGCTTTCGTGGCCATTTTAAATCAAACATTACTTAATACAGCCTTGCCACACATTATGCGTGAGTTAAATATTAATGAGAATACATCGCAGTGGCTGATTACAGGTTTCATGTTAGTGAATGGTGTCATGATTCCACTCACCGCTTATTTAATGGATAAAGTAAAAACAAGACCGCTATATTTAGGTGCAATGGGATCATTTCTGATAGGGTCTATCGTTGCTGCTATTGCACCTAATTTTGGCGTGCTCATGATTGCACGGGTAATTCAAGCTGTCGGTGCAGGTATACTCATGCCATTAATGCAATTTACATTGTTTACATTGTTCTCCAAAGAACACCGTGGATTTGCAATGGGACTTGCAGGATTAGTTATACAATTTGCACCTGCAATTGGACCTACATTTACTGGTTTAATCATTGACAATGCAAGTTGGAGAGTGCCATTTATTGTTATTGTCGGTATAGCATTAGTTACATTTATATTTGGTTTTGTATCGATTTCAAGTTATAACACGACGAAAGAAACAAAACTGGATAAAAGATCCGTTATATACTCTACATTAGGTTTTGGCTTAATGCTTTATGCTTTCAGTAGTGCTGGTAACCTAGGTTTTTCTAACCCAATTGTTCTTTGTTCAGTTTTAATAAGTTTAATCATCATTGGCATTTTTGTTAAACGACAAATTACAATTTCTAATCCATTATTAAATTTGAAAATATTTAATAACAAAATATTTTGTTTTTCTACAATTACTTCTATGATCATTATGTTATCTATGGTAGGACCTGCTTTACTTATTCCATTGTATGTTCAAAATGCTTTAGGATTATCTGCGTTGCTATCAGGATTAGTAATTATGCCTGGCGCGATTATCAATGGTATTATGTCTGTGTTTACAGGAAAGTTTTACGATAAATATGGGCCTAGACCGTTAATATTTACTGGGTTTATCTTATTGATTTCTTGTACATTTCTATTATGCTTTCTTAAAGTAGATACATCCTATACGTATTTGATAGTAATCTATGCGATTCGTATGTTTGCAGTGTCTTTACTAATGATGCCTATCAATACGACCGGGATAAATGCATTGAAAACTGAAGACATTTCCCACGGAACGGCAATTATGAACTTTGGTCGTGTTATGGCGGGATCTCTAGGAACTGCTCTAATGGTCACTTTTATGAGTATAGGTGCTCAATGGGTTGTATCATCAAGTGAACACGCTAGTAAAGAAATGATCCAGCGACAAAGTGTTGCTGTGGGAGTTGATGTATCGTTCGCCTTAGTCACTGTTTTTGTGATTATTGCTTTTGTTCTAGCGTTATTTATAAAGGAGCCTAATCATTTAACTCACAATAGTAGGAAAGTATAATAATTAGAGGTTAGTCTATTTTAAAAATGGGCTAACTTCTTTTTTTATATTAGGAAAAGTCTTATACTAAAAAATATAAATGATATATATATAAACAGGCAACTATAGTTGCTATGTAGATAAATTAAAAATCAATAAGGGGGATTTACTTTGTTAACGGTAAATCAAGTTAAAGAAATTGTAGGGGCATTAAAGGATCCGATTATTGATGTGCCATTGAGAGAATCTGAAGGTATTGTTGATGTCTCTATTAAGGATAATATTAACCATGTGAGTGTTAAAGTGGCAATGGCGCAATTAGGGGGACAGCCACAATTAGATCTTCAAATGGCTATAGTCAAAGCCTTAAAAGAAAATGGTGCAAATACTGTGGGAATTCGTTTTGAAGAACTTCCTAGCGAAGTAGTCGAAAGATATATAGGAAAAGGTAGTGAAAAGCCCAAAACCATTGAAGAACTATTATCACAAAATAATCCAGTTGAATTCATTTCTATAGCTTCAGGTAAAGGTGGGGTTGGTAAATCGACAGTTGCTGTCAATCTAGCCGTAGCATTAGCAAGAGAAGGTAAGAAAGTAGGATTAGTAGACGCTGATATATACGGTTTTAGTGTGCCTGATATGATGGGAATAGATGAAAGACCAGGTATAGATGGTAAGGAGATTATACCTGTAGAGAGACATGGAGTAAAAGTTATTTCAATGGCATTTTTTGTTGAAGAAAATGCACCGGTTATTTGGAGAGGTCCAATGCTTGGTAAGATGCTTACGAATTTCTTTACAGAAGTACAGTGGGGAGAACTTGATTACTTACTTCTTGATTTACCACCTGGCACAGGAGATGTAGCTTTAGATGTACATTCAATGTTACCATCAAGTAAGGAAATTATAGTAACTACACCGCATCCAACCGCGGCGTTTGTAGCGGCACGAGCAGGTGCAATGGCTAAACATACAGAACATACAATTCTTGGTGTTATAGAAAATATGAGCTATTTTGAAAGTAAAGAAACAGGTAAAAAAGAGTATGTTTTCGGAAAAGGAGGAGGCAAAAAGCTTTCTGATGAACTTGAGACGCAATTATTTGCTGAACTTCCTTTAGAACAACCTACATGGAATCCCAATGACTTTTCGCCTTCGATATATCAATCGGATGATCGTCTAGGAGAATTGTATACTTTAATCGCAAGAAAAGTTATAGCAAGCACCCAAAAACAATAAAATCGAGAATATCTAAATTGGCGTTTAAATCGTGTGAAAAATATTTTCATACGATTTTTCTATTGCAAATTTTAAGAAATGTGTTAGAATGTTTTCTTGTGAGTGAATAAAAGAACTCATACGAATAAAAAATAATTCAATTTAATTGTTGACTTCAAAACATAAAATTGATATTATATAAAAGTCGCTGAAAAGCGGATGTAAAGCGATTGATAATTTTGTTGAGTTGGTGTAAAAATAACCCTTGCAAAGTTAACGAAAAGCTTTTAAAATTAATTAAGTAATATCAATTAGTTATTGACTTTTCTTAAAACAATATAGTACAATAAAAAAGATTGATTTTACTAAATGAACATTGAAAACTGAATGACAATATGTCA
>NZ_KV831339.1:0-221 GCF_001837075.1 Staphylococcus sp. HMSC063F05 | reverse complement strand
GTATCTCCATTATCATTGCTTCGCATGGAGCCTTCTTCATGTATTGCTTCCTTATCAAAAAGGATGCTTGCATTAAACACAATGTCATGATCATCGCAATGAACGTAGACTTCGACGCCATCACCACTTCCTACAACATTTGTGGCTTTAACATTAAGGCTAAAATTATCTTTAAAAAATTGTTCGCCAAGTTTTTCGTATTCTTCACGATGTTTTTTCGC
>NZ_KV831338.1:0-6296 GCF_001837075.1 Staphylococcus sp. HMSC063F05 | reverse complement strand
AGAGTTTATAAACCCTTGATACACCTTTTATAGTGATGGAACTTCTGATAATCATCAGTTATGTTAAACTCTAACAAAAACTAAATTATCAGAAGAATTATCTAGGGTATTAAACATAGGTAAATCAATTTTCTATCGCCAATAGTATAAACATCATCCATATTAATCTGAAGATAGCTACATAATTCTTTAACAGCATAGCCTTTATTTGTATAAGGCGCCATAAACTCTATTAAATATGGTTTGTTTTGAGGTTTCTATGTTTAATCATTTAATTTTTCATTATATAAATCGAATAATTATAAAAAGTCATCATACTTTTTATTTTTTAAAAATATTTGAAAATTTAATAGTAATCCAATTATAAGATCAAATATCATTATCATTATAATCAAGGCAACTATAATCACTGTGACACTCGTTACATAACAAGCTAGTAATCTCCAGATAAAATTGACATTTTCACCAATTCCATAACTTAACATATTACAAAGTAGTAAAAGAATAATAATACCTATACTGTAAATTAAAATTGTCAGTGTATATTTTTTAATAACTCTATTAGGAAACAATAGTTCATCTATTAGGTTCTTTTTCACCAGTATCTCTCGTTCAATTCTATCTTTGTCACAGATTTTGATTTTACTATTTTTTATTTTTTCCTCTAATAAAATAACCTCGAACGATCTGCTAATTTTTAATAAATATGCAGGAAAAGCTAATGTTAAGCATAATGTAATTAATTCATTTACATTGTTCATGTAACTTATAAAATAGATGAAAGTTGCTACTAGTGCTCCTAAAAATATAGTTATATTAAGTTCTACATCAAATATTTTAAAAATATCTGCTCTATTCATCAGTTAATCATCCTTTCAAGGTTTATTAATACTAATAAATTATTAGATATAGGTATATCATATTATTAATTTAAGAAATTGTCTTTTATAATTTTACTTAATAATAAAAAAGTAGAACCATTTAAAATTAATGGTTCTACTTTTTAACTATTACTAATTTTAAAAATAAACTAATCTACAATATCTAAAAATATATGTTTAGTACTATTTTTGTTTAGTTATATCAAGTGATTTGGGAATTAACAAATAGACAACTATTGAAATGATAATCATGATAATCCCACCTACTAAAGCAGTTGCTACAAAAGCATCATTAAATGATGTTACAGCCTCGTTTGCAAGCTGTTTTATCCCCGTAGCTTTAGCTACTTCGACAGCGCCCACTACAGATTCTTCAGCTACATGAGCTAAATCTCCAACTATACCTTTTGATGAAAAAGATGAAATATCTAAAAATACACGATAAAGCATAGAAGATAGGCTACCAAGTACTGCTACACCAAAAACATTTCCAAGGTCATACATAGACTCTTCAACAGCAGCTGCATTACCTGCTTTTGATGTAGGTGTTTCTAACATTATTAGAGCAGATGCAACTGCTAGTGAAGCCGTACCAGCTCCAACTAAAATTAATGCTAAAGCCATTGTAGAATATGATAATGGATGACCAAAGAAATACATAATAAACATGCCAATGGCTGCAATTCCAATTCCGGAAGGTAACACTATTTTCGGTCCAAATCGCGCCGCTAATCCGGGTGCAATTGGTGCAAACACCATATCTCCTATTGCCATAGGTAATAGGTATAAGCCAGCTTTAAAAGGAGAAAGTTCTTCCACAACCTGTAACCATTGTGAAGCTAATAACAAAACAGATGTCATTGCAAACATTGTCATAAATGCAGCAATTGTACCAGCTGAAAATGATCTCTTTTTAAAAAGTCTTACGTCTAACATTGGATCAGAACTTGATAAATTACGTTTAACAAATATCACTATCATGGTAATTGCTAATACTATTACAACCCATGGAATAATATCTGCTAGTCCTTCTTTTGAAAATTCTTTGATACTCCATACCAGTCCAATCATGCCTGCAATTGATAAAATTGTAGAAGGAATATCCCACGAGTGAGACTTTTCTTTTGATAACTTAGACTCTGGTAATAAAAATAAACCTGCTACAACTGCTATTATCACAAACGGTACATTAATTAAAAATGCCGAGTGCCATGAAAATTGCTCAAGTAAAGCTCCTCCGATAATTGGTCCAAAAACAGCACCTATCGATGAAACGATTGACCATACAGCTAATGCAGTGGCCCTTTCTTTAGGGTTTTCAAAAATTACTCTTATCATTGAAAGAGTAGTTGGCATTATTAAAGCACCTGCAATACCAAGTAAAAATCGAATAGCTATTACGAACTCTGCACTTTCTGCGAAAAATATAGCTAATGAAACGAGGCCAAATAAAGCAAATCCAGTTAATAATGCTTTTTTTCTTCCCCATTTATCAGCAAAGGCACTCAATGGAATTATAAAGCCAGCTAAAACAAGAGAGTATATATCAACTATCCATAACTGTTGGGTACCAGAAGGCTCTAACTCTCTTACTAATTCCGGTAAAGCCATAATTAATATTGTCATATCCATTGTAACAACAAACAAACTAACAGCTAATACTACTAGTGCAGTCCATCTTTTTTTTGATGTCATCATATCAGTAGTTTTTGTAAAAAATGAAATCATTTAAGTTCCCTCCAATCCTTATAGACCGTTCGACCGGTCTATAAGGATTATAATCTATTTTTTTACATATTACAACAAAAAATCTTGCGAAATTTAAATGGCTGTATTGTGTTATACAATTATTCTTTGAATTTTTTGTGCTATCATTGATAGTACTTAATACTCATTAAAGGCGTGATGAACTTGAAAGATAAAATACTAGGTGTCGCAAAGGAATTATTTATAAAAAATGGATATAATGCCACTACTACTGGAGAAATTGTTAAATTATCAGAAAGTAGTAAAGGGAATCTTTATTATCACTTTAAAACAAAAGAAAATCTATTTTTAGAAATTTTAAATATAGAAGAATCTAAATGGCAAGAACAGTGGAAAAAGGAACAAATCAAATGTAAAACTAATAGAGAAAAATTTTATTTATATAATGAACTATCTTTAACAACCGAATACTATTATCCACTTCAAAACGCAATAATTGAATTTTGCACTGAATATTATAAAACTAATAGCATTAATGAAAAAATGAATAAATTAGAAAACAAATATATAGATGCTTATCATGTAATTTTTAAGGAGGGTAATTTAAATGGCGAATGGTGTATTAATGATGTTAATGCTGTTAGTAAAATAGCAGCAAACGCTGTTAATGGAATTGTTACCTTTACACATGAACAAAATATTAATGAAAGAATTAAACTTATGAACAAGTTCTCTCAAATTTTTTTAAATGGACTTAGTAAATAATTATATATATATTCTTGAAATACCAATAAATATTATTTCTAAATTACGTTCATTATTGATAAAAAATTTAAATAGTATTACTACACAAAAAGAGAGTGCGAATTCGCACTCTCTTTTTTCTTGTATAATTATTAAAAGATCATTTCAATAATATAATATGAGTTTTGAGACTCTGTGAGAGCCTCTTATTTGCATTGACGACCCATTTATCAAGATGATCCCTTATCATGCTTAATTCTATAAACTGTCTGTCTTGTGATATTAACTTCTTTCGCAATCTTACTAATTGCTTTCCCTTCTTCTAACATTTCCACCACGCGATGATAAATAATACGTTTCTGTGGGTCTTTGGCATTTGGTGAATAAAGTAAGGGGCGCCCTTTATATACGCCTTTTTCCTTCGCAACTTGAATTCCTTGCGCTTGTCGACGTTTACTTTCATTTCTCTCTTGTTCTGAAACCATTGCTAAAATTTGAACGATTAAATCTTTCATAAACTTATCCAGTAATGGATTGCCAATCACTTCATTCATCATAGGTAAGCTGGTAATCATTAACTGAACGTCTTTCTCTTTTAAATAACTCACAGTTTCAATAATTTCATCATAATCACGTCCCAAACGATCAATAGATTCCACAACGAATCGATCTCCCATTCTGACAAAATTGAGTGCTTCTTGAAATACAGGTCTATTTTCCACTGACTTTCCCGACTGTTTCTCTGTAAAGATTTTCTCCACACCAAACGTCTTTAAATTATCCAATTGTCTTTCTAAATTTTGATCTATCGATGATACTCTCGCATAACCTATAATCATTCATCTTCACTCCATAATTAATATACACCCTAATCATACGTTCTAATTGCGATAATTTCAACAACTTATTTTGTATGATTAGGGTGTACTCTAGTCATTTATTTTGTAAACCTTCCATATATAAGAACCAAAATAGTATAAATAAATATTATTAAAAACATAGTCGTGAACATAGACTGAATAAAACAAATAATAATATGATATACAACAGTAGGAGTGGACCCTAATATTTCTACAGACGTATTATTCAGTTTAAATATTAAATAATCGAAGAGAAATGAACTTCCTATTATAGATACGAGTCCAATGATAGGTAAAGTAAGAAATAATAATTTTCCCTTTTCGTAGTTTCTATATAATGCTAGAAATCTATCCTCATCTTTGTACATATGATCCAATAGAATTTTAGCAATTTTATAAGAAACTGGCACAGCTATAATTATTAATATAAAAATTGCAAATGGATTGGAAAAACTTAAAAAATATGTAATATAAATTGAAATCAAGGGAATTGTCGATAAAAAGCATATATCTAATATAAGTTTTTTGTCTTCCCTTCCATTACTTTTCTTTTCAAGAAATTCTATATCTTTTTGATACTCTTCGTTGTTTTGAATGTTTTTTAAATATGATTTAACCTTTTTCATTTAATACTCCCATCTTGTCTTTGTATTCAACTAATTAGCCTTAATGTTAGCAATTTTATAGTATCAAAGAAAATCAATAATTCTAATTATAGAATTGCACTTACTTTTCTTATATTTTTGCATTCATCTACACTTGGTGATATACTGAATTTAACAAATAGTGTACTAGCATGATAAACACCGAGCCCGATAACTACTGCGAATAGTTATCGGGCTCTTTTGGTGTATTAGCTATATGTCGTCGCTAAATTACTTCTCACGATTATTCAGCCAATGAGAAAATAATGTGAGTATAACTCCTACTACGATAGGAGCTATAATAGTTACAAATAGTGTACTGAACATGATGTCACCTCCTTCCATGCTAAATACAGCACAGAAGTGAACGACGACCTTTGTATTATACCATTTCTAATAATTGATTTACAGATGACTTCCGATAAGTGAACTTATGTCAAAAGTATTATCTATTAAAAAACAAATTACCTTTATTATTAAGTCTACTTAGTCATAATCAAAGTCATATTAGCGTACATAATTAAGTCGAATTATGATTTTTAGAAAGCGCGTATTGGTCACTTGTATGATTTATCATACTGCTTATAAAGTATAAATAAATGAAAAATGTCTTACTCATGTTTGATAAATTCTTGTGATATTTTTTATATTAAACACTTACATTTTTGCTATAAAAATATTTTTGTACTCATCACTTTTTGAATAAAGTATCTCAAACATATCCCTAAATGATTCATTATAATGAACATAAAATAAAAGTAATAAGAAATTATTTAGGCCTTATTATTCAAAAACAAATTATAAAAACATCCAAATCTAAACAGAAATATGGTCAAAAAGAGCTAAAACAAAATACAAAATGAGGTACAAAAGGACGCATTTGTTACATCAATATTTGATCAATCAAACCTAAAAATTAAAATAAGATCACACTTAAGTGGTCTTATTTTTTATACGAAAAAAGTCCAAAAAAACAGACTCTATGGAGTCTCGATATCAAAAAAATCAGACTCTCGAGAGTCTAAAAAATTTTAAAGCCCGTCAAATCAACGTTAAGTAGAGTATTCTGACAATTAAAAGTGGTCTTGTAACAATTGTAAAGAGTCTGCAATAAAATGTGATATCACCCTCTTTAGTCAAATGCCTAAGAATGCTTATAATCACCTTTATATAAAGCTTTTAAGCTATATATGGTGAATAATTGAGCAGAACGAATAAAAGGTAAATCTTTCAGCTATGCTGAACACCACCAAAGGTGGTACTGGATTTCCTTATGCTCATACTTGAGACTCCGAAAACAGACTCTACTTTTTGTAATATTTCCAAAAGTAAAACGTACTTGGAGACAAAAGAGGCTATTCTTTTCTTCATTTTTTTACTTTAAGTTCTTATTTTTATTTTCAAAATGAGTATTGTTAGTAAAATGATTGGAGATAAAAAAAGAGAAAACTAAGTAAATA
>NZ_KV831337.1:3544-100760 GCF_001837075.1 Staphylococcus sp. HMSC063F05 | reverse complement strand
AGAAAAGGCGTAGAAATAATAGAAGCAGAAGCATGTAAATACCCAGTTGGTGTTGTTGAAGATCAAATATACTATTTCAATGAAGATAATATTGATAACGTTATATTTGAGGGCTATTCTGATCAAGATGAAACAAGATTTCAAGAATTATTTAAAGAGATGATGGGTAATTTGGATGAAGATATTAAACGTGGGACTGTTCAACAAAAAGATAGTTACGGATTGATTTAACATAAGTCATAATTATTAGAGGTTACCTATAATAAAATAAGTTTGGTAAATTTTGTTCGTAAACCGTTAAAAATATACAGTGAATATGATTATTGTGGTCATTTTATTTTGCTTTATTATCAGGTACTAAAAATGTTAAACTATTAAGGGTATAAAGGGTTAGTAAACATAGAGTTAGCCAGCCTGTAGTAATAATCAATTTAAATTAAGGAGTCACTATCATGTTAAATCTAGAAAATAAAACCTACGTCATTATGGGTATTGCGAATAAACGTAGTATCGCATTTGGCGTCGCTAAAGTATTAGATCGATTAGGTGCTAAACTGGTATTTACATATCGTAAAGAACGCAGTCGTAAAGAATTAGAGAAATTATTAGAACAATTAAATCAATCTGAACATCATCTCTATGAAATTGATGTGCAGAATGATGAGGATATCATTAATGGTTTTTCTCAAATCGGAAAAGATGTAGGCCAGATTGATGGTGTTTATCACTCAATCGCATTTGCCAATATGGAAGATTTACGAGGTCGATTTTCAGAAACATCTCGCGAAGGTTTCTTACTTGCACAAGAAATTAGTTCATATTCACTTACTCTCGTAGCTCATGAAGCCAAAAAACTTATGCCTGAAGGTGGAAGTATTGTTGCGACGACTTATATTGGTGGTGAGGCAGCAGTTCAAAACTATAATGTTATGGGTGTAGCTAAAGCAAGTTTAGAGGCGAATGTTAAATATTTAGCTTTAGACTTAGGTGAAGATAATATTCGTGTCAATGCTATTTCTGCAGGGCCAATTCGTACTTTAAGTGCTAAAGGTGTAGGTGGATTTAATACAATTCTTAAAGAAATTGAAGCGAGAGCGCCGTTAAAACGCAACGTTGATCAAGAAGAAGTAGGTAAGACGGCTGCGTATTTATTAAGTGATCTTTCAAGTGGTGTAACTGGAGAGAACATCCACGTTGATGGTGGATTCCACGCAATTAAATAATTATTGATAAATTAAAAAAATCAAATAGTATAATCTCACAATAGGTGCACAGGGATGATTTGAAATTAAAAATCATCCCTGTTTTTGTGTATAAGAATGCGTTTTGACATTTAATTATTCAAGAAATAAATTGACAATCGGCAATGTTTTTTTGATATTTATAATATATTTAGTATATAAATATCGATTTTAGATGACACTATTTATTTTGTTGTTAGAAATGTATCGGAGGTTATAAATTTTATTAAATGCATAATTCCATATAAACAGTAGAAATGACGGAGTTTAATAAGAGGACATGTTTCATTGCTTACGTGTATAAAAAAGCCAAGGACATCTAATTATGTCCTTGGCTTGAATTGGTGGTATAATTTTCAATCTTATGTTTATAGCTATTATTAATCTTTAACATTACTGTTTGCTTTATCGACAATACGTTGACGATATTTAAAAATGTTGCTCACTAATGTTTTGATTACAGCGTATAATGGAACTGCAACAAGAATGAGTGTGAAACCACCCAAATCTCCAGCTGCAAGTATGACAACAATAATAGTTAATGGATGAATGCTTAATGATTTACCCATTACGTTAGGAGTTATCACGTTACCTTCAAGTTGTTGTGCGATTAATGTTACGACACATACCCAAATAAAAGTTGAAGGGCCATCAATAATACCTAGTATCGCTGCCGGTGCAAAAGATAACCATGGACCTAAAAATGGTATTAAGTTAGCTACGCCGGCGAATAATACTAATAAAGGTGTATATGGTAATCCTATAATCGTATAACCTATATATAAAATAATACCTAAGATGATACTAACTGTCACTTGACCTTGAATATATGATTTTAAAGTGAAGTTTAAGTCTTTTAATAAATCTACAACAAAAACTTTACGTTCTCCTTTGAAAAATTTACCGATTGCTGGGATAAATTTTTCATGATCTTTTAGCATATATATCAGGAAGAAAGGCACCATTATTAATAAAAATACAGTTGAGATGAAAGACGTAATATATGACACTGAATTAGATAAAATAGACGTTGCGCCATCTCCCATGGATTTAACCGCTTTATTAATACGATGTGTGACATCATCTGGTAATTTATCCATTTGTCTTAACGAGAAATTAATTAATTGTTCGGCTTCTTTTTGTAATGATGGTGTTTGTTTAATTAAGTTATTAATATTGGAAATAATGATAGGTGCTATAAATGATACCACAATAGCGATGATAGCTATTAATCCTATGAATATTGTTGTTATACTAGCCCAACGTGGAAAGCCCCACTTTTCTAATATGTTTTGAAAAGGTAAACATATGTAAAAGAGAAATCCACTAATTAAAAATGGAAGGAAGACTGAACCAATGATAGTAGCTATTGGAGCAAATACTTCATGCACTTCCATAAATAGTTTGATGAGTATGAACAGCATAATAAAAAATATTCCTGTTCTAAACCAAACCTTATTGAACATAGATTGTGATCCTCCTATTTTATTCTTTTTCATACTCAATAAGTATATATCAAAACTCAGTCATTAAAAAGAGTAAATACTTTTACAATATAACTGAATGCACTGTATTTTTAATAAAATGAAAAAACTAGTATGAAATTAATTTGTATACGAGCTTGCTATAAATTTAAAAGTATTATAAGTATTGATACAATAGTATTAACATTACAAGGGAGCATCGGTTTATGTCGGAGTTTAAAGTAGGTAAGATTAATAAAAAAATAATACATAGTGATATTTTAAATAGAGATGTAACATTATCGGTTTATTTACCTGAGGATTATACAAACTTATTTAAATATCAGTTGATTTTTTGCTTTGATGGTTTAGATTTTTTTAGATTTGGTAGAATACAACGCATATATGAACAGTTACGTGAAGAACAATCAATACAACGTGCAATTATAGTAGGATTCCATTACGAAGATGTTGAAAAACGTAGGGAAGAATTTCATCCTTCAGGAAGTCGTTCTAATTTAACCATTAAAGCAATGGGAAAAGAAATTCTTCCTTATATCGATGCGACATTTCCAACTTATAAAGTAGGTAATACAAGGTTACTTATTGGAGATAGTTTAGCAGGAAGTATCGCTTTAATGACTGCAATGACTTACCCAACTATTTTTAGTCGAGTTGCGTTATTGAGCCCAATGTATAATGAAAATATTAAGAAAAAAATTGATACATGTATGAATAAAGGTCAATTGACGATATGGCATGCCATTGGTTTAGAAGAAGCAGATTTTATTTTACCAACTAATGGTAAAAGAGCTAACTTTTTAACACCTAACCGCGAATTAAATCAACTGATTAAAGAAGATAATATTGAATATTTCTATAAAGAATTTAACGGTGGACATCATTGGAAATCATGGAAACCATTGCTAGGAGATATTCTCTTACAATTTTTAGGTGATCCAATAAATGGAAAATATGTTTAATAAAGTAAGATAAATAAAATAGTATGTTAGCGAATGGTTGTTGAATGCGAAAACACTATTAATTTCAGAAATGTAATTGTTTTCATGATAAAAGTAACGGTTTTCAAAAAGTTTTGATATAATAGGAATAAGTTAAACAAAGGAGGAATTTAAATGATTTTAGGATTAGCATTGGTTCCGTCAAAGTCATTTCAAGATGAGGTGAATGCTTATCGCAAGCGATATGACAATCATTATGCTCAAATAATGCCTCATATCACGATTAAACCTCAATTTGAAATCGATGATCATGATTTTAATTTAATTAAAAATGAAGTGAAAAATCGAATTTCTAGTATTAAACCAGTAGAAGTACATGCTACAAAGGCATCTAATTTCGCTCCAATCAGTAATGTTATATACTTCAAAGTTGCTAAAACAGAGTCATTAGAGCAATTATTTAATCAATTTAATACAGAAGATTTTTACGGTACAGCTGAACATCCTTTTGTACCTCATTTTACAATTGCCCAAGGTCTAACAAGTCAAGAATTTGAAGATATATATGGTCAAGTAAAATTAGCAGGGGTAGACCATAGAGAAATAATTGAAGAACTATCGTTACTTCAATATAGTGAAGAAGAGGACAAATGGACTATTATTGAAACTTTTACATTAGGGTAAAAAGTTCAAAATTGTAAAGTGAAATTGAATTTACAGAATCATTATTGTTAAATACGTGAAGAGCGCTTAAATCAACTAAAAACGCCAAATCCTATTGTGTTTCAGTGGGATTTGGCGTTTTTATATGAAACATAATTATATTGTATAGTTAATCATTCAAAAAGATTAATGTACGTTTTATATTGAATATTCATATTTCAAATGCATATGAATGACGTTTCATTAATATATACAACTAATCTTTATATAAACGATTTATAGATTTTAAGGTTTAACCCTTCTGTTTGTTTTAATAAAGTAATATCCGTAAAATACTGCAAGTGCAAGAAAAATCATCGCTGAAAAGTAAAAGGTATTATTTAAATTATTAGTAAATTGAGTAATTAGACCTCCGACTAGTGGGCCTATCATTGAACCGAAGCCTTGAACACTGTTGAACACGCCCCATGTTTCTTCCTGTTCGTTAGGATTAATATGCCCAGCCATAAAGGTATTCCAAGCCGGTAAGAGGATACCGTACATTAGCCCAATAAAAAGTCCTATGGCCCAAACTATATATATATTTGTAATTGTAGATAGCCCGAATATAAGAATTGTATATAGTATAAAGCCACTAAAAATAACTCCATACATAAACCCTTTGCTATTATTGTCGATGATTTTTGATAAAAATAACATAGAGAAAGCACAGCCTATGCCACCAATAATGATTGCTACTGTATATTCAACGGTTGATACTTTCACAACTTGCGTTGCATATTTTGGAAGAATAGGTACAAGTGCTGCTATAGCTGCTCCTTGTAACAAGATACCTGGAAATAGAATAAGATGACGTTGTGTAACATCTACAATTTGCTTTAATTGTGCTTTCACAGGTTTAGTATTGTAATTTGTTAAGTTGATATTAACAAAATAGTATAGTACCCAGGCAATAAGCACAACCAAGGCCATCAAAAATGCAAAACGAGTAGGATGGAATTTAATAAGTAAGTTCATGATAACCATACCTACCAATAAACCTAGCAACCATGAAAAGTATACATAACCCATTTGTTTGCCGCGGTTTCTTTCATCTACACTAGATAACATGATAACCCAAATCGGACTCACAGCAATTCCTAACATAATAGCACTAAAAATAATTATGAATGGTGATGCCGGGAACCATATCACTAAAAACAAGCTTATAAAAGCAAGTAAGAATCCAGATGTAAGTACTAATTTTGAACCAAACTTTTTAAGTAAAAAGCCGATGACAAAATTTGTTGCAGCATCTGCGATAAAGTGAATGGAAAAAGCAAATGATGTGATTGCTATTGCGATAGAGGTCACTGTAGGTAAAAAGTTTATATAACTTAGTATGTACATACCTCTTGCAAATTCCATCAGAAACAGAATTACCAACATCATAACAAAGTTTCTGTTACTTGAGTAATTACTTGACGAAGAATCTTGCATACAAAGGAACCTTTCCATAGATTTCATCCGGTTGAGATGAGTGACCTATTAAATCTAATAAATCTTTACAAATCTTTCTAGTAGAATATCCTACCTTTGATTCTAGCATTTTAGATGACATAACCTTTAAAGTCTCTTCGTTATTTGTTAAGTCAGAAACAATATCAATTGCCTCATTTGGAGTATCTGCTATTTTTCCAAATCCTTTACTTTCAAAGTAATATGCATTTTCAAGTTCTTGACCGGGTGCAGGGTTTAAAAAAATCATAGGAATACAACGACTAAGTCCTTCGGAAATTGTGATACCACCAGGTTTGGTAATCATTAGTTGGCTTGATGCCATCCACTCATTCATGTGATTTGTATATCCTAATATTTTTACACTTGGATTATCTTTGAACTTAGCTTTTAATGAACGTTTAAGTTCCTTACTACGTCCACAAATCATGACCACTTGCGAATTTGGACTTTTTTCTAAAATATTATTAATCATATAGTCAAAGCCTTTTGAAACACCAAATGCACCTGCTGACATTAATATAGTAGGTTTTGAAGGGTCTAAATGTTGTTGCGATAACCATTCTTCTTTATCAATAGATTCTTCAAATTTATCAGCAATAGGAATGCCCGTCACTTTAATATATGAAGCAGGAACACCAGCTTCAATGAAATCATCTTTAGTATCTTTTGTTGCTACATAATATCTTTGTGAATATGGTGTAATCCAATTTTTATGCATGCGATAATCTGTCATAACTGTCGCAATAGGGATATTTATATTAAATTGTTCGGTCAACACTGACATCACAGGTGTTGGAAATGTTAATAATATGAGATCAGGCTTTTCTTTAATAAGTAAGTTGATGAGTTTATTTAATCCATAATATTTATAAAAACATTTATCGAGCTCATTAGGGCGACTATAATAAAATCGTTTATATGTATTTCTAAAATATTTAAAGCTATTGATATACCATTTCTTACATATAGAAGTCATAATTGGATGAGCTTCCATAAACAAATCATGTTGAATGACTGATAAATGATTGAGATTCATCTCATTCAATTGGTTGACGATACTTTGCGTGACTTGCATATGACCGTTACCAAATGATCCAGTAATAATCAATATCTTTTTATTTTGAGTAACCATTTATAGCCACCCTCCGTTAATTTTTAAAATTTATAATAATTGTAACGTATTTTCATACATTGTAAAAGGAAAAGAAGTGTACTATTTATTGTATTTAAATACTATAAATACGGCGTACAATACCATGCTTTGTCGTAAATTTGCTTTATAAAGTGTTCATTACTTATTAAGTATGGTTGCAAGGTAACGAAACTAAATTTGAACCCATTATGCACGATTTTAGTATTGTCTTCAAAAAATCTTAGTATTTGCTATATATTATGTTAATACATGTATATCTTAGCATTATTTAAATAAGGAATGAATTATTTAAAGGTGAGCGCAACAAAATTTTAAGTATATTTTAACACTACCTTAACAGTCTTTAATGAATGATTTTATCACTATCTAATAGAACGTGATTCGGATATATTACGTCAATTATGATTAAAAATAAATTAATAAGACTTATAATTATAAATTTATCAACGATAATAAAACGTGTATAATAGACTTATTGTAAAAAAAGGAGCGATACATTTTGAATGCAAGTGCGTTGTTCAAAAAAATTAGAGTAAAAAATGTAATTGGTACATTAGATATACAGGTGGACGATATTACCACTGACTCACGTACAGCTAAAGAGGGAAGTCTATTTGTAGCATCTAAAGGATATACGGTAGATAGTCATAAGTTTTGTCAAAATGTAGTAGATCAAGGTTGTGGTATTGTTGTTGTCAATAGAGAACTCGAACTTAAAGGTAATGTGACGCAAGTCGTTGTTCCCGATACTTTACGTGTTGCAAGTCTATTGGCACATGAATTATACGAGTTTCCTAGTCATCAACTGACGACATATGGTGTTACGGGGACGAACGGTAAGACATCGATTGCAACTATGATTCATTTAATTTATAGAAAATTGAATAAAAATAGTGCATATCTAGGTACGAATGGATTTCAAGTTAATGAAACAAAAACAAAAGGTGCGAATACAACACCAGAAACAGTAGCATTAACAAAAAAGATCAAAGAAGCAGTTGATGCCAATGCAGAAGCAATGACGATGGAAGTTTCTAGTCATGGATTGGCCTTAGGTCGACTTAGAGGCGTAGAGTTTGACGTTGCTATCTTTTCAAACTTGACTCAAGATCATTTAGACTTTCATGGAACTATGGAAGCATATGGACATGCTAAATCGTTATTATTTAGCCAGTTAGGTGAAGATTTGTCTAAAGAAAAATATGTTGTATTAAATAATGATGATGACTTCTCCGATTATTTAGCAAGTGTGACACCCTATGAAGTATTTACATATGGTATTACTCACGAAGCACAATTTATGGCTAAAAACATTAAAGAATCATTGCAAGGTGTAGAATTTGAATTTTGTACTCCATTTGGAAGTTTTTCAGTTAAATCTCCTTATGTAGGTAGGTTTAACATTTCAAATATTATGGCTGCTATGATTGCGGTTTGGAGTAAGGGAACAAATTTAAATGAAATTATTAATGCTGTTACTGAGCTTGAACCTGTAGAGGGGCGCTTAGAAGTACTTGATCCATCACTTCCTATAGATTTGATTATAGATTATGCACATACAGCTGATGGTATGAATAAACTGATTGATGCTGTACAACCATTTGTTAAACAAAAGCTAATCTTTTTAGTAGGTATGGCTGGGGAAAGAGATTTAACGAAAACACCTGAGATGGGGAGAGTAGCATGTCGAGCAGATTATGTTATTTTTACTCCAGATAATCCTGCTAACGATGATCCTAAAATGTTGACAGCTGAATTAGCTAAAGGTGCAACGCATAACAATTATATAGAGTTTGATGATCGTGCAGTAGGTATTAGACACGCGATTGATATTGCTGAACCAGGTGATACAGTTGTTTTGGCCTCAAAAGGTCGAGAGCCTTATCAAATTATGCCTGGTCATGTTAAAGTCCCACATCGCGATGACTTAATTGGCTTAAAAGCAGCATATCAAAAATTTGGTGGTGGACCTCTTGAGGATTAAATCACTTCAGTTTCATGGAATAATGATAAACGTATATTATTATCATTCTAATGATTTAATCATGTTAGCTATTCCAGAACTTTTTTGGTCCATTGAGTTATCCAAAGAGTTAGATGCAAATCAGCTATATGAGGAATTAGTGATGCAATTATTCAATTTGTTGACTGAAGTTGAAGCAGATACATTGGCAAGTAATATAACTGATTTAATTAGAAATGAATCCAAAGGAGAATGATAAATGAATTTAAAAGAAGAAATAGAGTCAAGAAAGACATTTGCCATCATTTCACACCCCGATGCTGGTAAAACAACTTTAACTGAAAAATTGTTGTATTTCAGTGGAGCGATTCGTGAAGCTGGGACAGTTAAAGGGAAAAAGACGGGTAAATTTGCAACAAGTGATTGGATGAAGGTAGAACAAGAACGTGGTATCTCAGTTACAAGCTCTGTAATGCAATTTGATTATGATGATTATAAGATAAATATTTTAGATACGCCCGGGCATGAAGATTTTTCAGAGGATACGTATCGTACATTAATGGCAGTAGATAGTGCAGTTATGGTTATTGACTGTGCAAAAGGTATAGAACCACAAACATTAAAATTATTTAAAGTTTGTAAAATGCGAGGTATCCCTATTTTTACATTCATCAATAAATTGGATAGAGTAGGGAAAGAGCCATTTGAATTACTTGATGAAATAGAAGAAACACTTAATATTGACACTTATCCAATGAATTGGCCTGTTGGTATGGGACAAAATTTCTTTGGTATTATTGATAGACACTCTAAAACGATTGAACCATTTAGAGATGAAGAAAATTTATTACATTTAAACGAAGATTACGAACTTAAAGAAGAACACGCGATAAAAAATGATAGTGCATTTGAACAAGCAATTGAAGAAATGATGCTTGTCGATGAAGCGGGTGAAGCATTTGATAATGAAGCGTTACTGAACGGTGAATTAACACCTGTTTTCTTTGGATCGGCATTAGCAAACTTCGGCGTACAAAATTTCTTAAATGCATACGTTGATCATGCGCCAATGCCTAATGCGAGACAAACTAAAGAAGAGGTTGATGTTAGTCCATTCGACATAGATTTTTCTGGGTTTATCTTTAAAATTCAAGCCAATATGGATCCAAAGCATCGTGACAGAATTGCATTTATGCGCGTGGTAAGTGGTGCGTTTGAAAGAGGAATGGATGTAACCTTACAAAGAACTAATAAAAAACAAAAAATAACTCGTTCCACATCATTTATGGCTGATGATAAAGAAACTGTTAATCATGCTGTAGCAGGCGATATTATTGGTTTGTATGATACAGGTAACTATCAAATAGGCGATACTTTAGTTGGTGGTAAGCAGAAATATAGTTTCCAAGAGTTACCACAATTTACTCCAGAAATATTTATGAAGGTTTCTGCCAAAAATGTAATGAAACAAAAGCATTTTCATAAAGGGATTGAACAGCTTGTTCAAGAAGGTGCAATTCAATATTATAAAACGTTGCACACAAATCAAATTATCTTAGGTGCTGTGGGTCAATTACAATTTGAGGTGTTTGAACACCGCATGAATAATGAATATAATGTAGATGTGGTTATGGAACCAGTTGGACGTAAAATTGCGCGTTGGATTGAAAATGAAGAAGATATTAAAGATAATATGAATACTTCTAGATCAATTTTAGTAAAAGATAGATACGACAATTATGTATTCCTATTTGAAAATGAATTTGCAACGCGTTGGTTTGAAGAAAAATTCTCTGATATTAAACTGTATAGTTTATTATAATTGAATGTTTAAACATATCACTATTCGGGCACACCATAGTATATGAAAAATGTTTATATTGCTATGCAGTGTCATAGTATGTATACTGAAAATAACAAATAAATACCTATGACAAAACTGTCAGAGGGGAGTAACTTGAGAATAGTTATTGAATGCATTTAAACTGATAATAACTATTCAACACTTTGTCGTCATTACGAAGATAAGTCTTCCGGTAAAGTGGGCAAAAATATTGCTAAGTGAGACCTTTGCTATTAAATTAGCATAGGTCTCTTTATTTGTATTTAAACTAAAAGGAGTTGTCCACAATGGATCCGAGTTTGATTTTACCTTATTTATGGGTACTTTTAGTACTTGTATTTTTAGAAGGATTATTAGCAGCTGATAATGCAATTGTAATGGCGGTAATGGTTAAACATCTACCACCTAAACAACGTAAAAAAGCACTTTTTTATGGCCTATTAGGTGCATTCATTTTTAGATTTATTGCTTTATTTTTAATAAGTATTATTGCAAACTTCTGGTGGATACAAGCAGCAGGTGCTGTTTACTTAATCTATATGTCTATTAAAAATTTATGGCAATTTTTCCATCAATCAAATGAAAAACATCATAAAGAAACAGGAGACGAACATCATTTCGATGAAACAGGCAACGAAAAAGAAGTAGGCCCTAAATCTTTTTGGGGAACAGTATTTAAAGTTGAATTCGCTGATATCGCGTTTGCAATTGATTCGATGCTTGCCGCATTAGCCATAGCCGTTACATTACCAAAAGTTGGCATACATTTTGGTGGTATGGACTTAGGCCAATTTATTGTTATGTTCCTTGGTGGAATGATAGGTGTCATCTTGATGAGATTTGCAGCAACTTGGTTTGTAGAATTGTTGAATAAATATCCAGGACTTGAAGGTGCTGCGTTTGCAATTGTAGGTTGGGTAGGTATTAAACTTATTATAATGGTACTTGCACATCCTGATATTGGCGTTTTACCAGAAGCATTTCCACATAGTGCTTTATGGCAAACAATCTTCTGGGTAGTATTAGTTGGCTTAGTTTTAATAGGATGGTTAACTTCAGCAATTGGCAACAAGAAAAAAGGTAATCAAAAATAATTTGATTGATATGCTAGAACCTTTGCTTAATAATAATTTAAGTGGAGGTTCTTTTTATTTTAATTTTTATTAGAACATTGCAGTTTTATAGTTAAAATATTAAACTTTAGATTATAAACGAATTTAAAATGATGATGATATATAGTATTAAAATAACTTGAATTTTACAGATAAAGAATGAGTTAAAGAAACTATAGGAGTGGTCTTCTAGTGGATAACAATAAAAAACAAGTCATACCACGCAGTCAATATCGACGTAAAAGACGTGAATACTTTCATAACGTAGAGCGAGAAGAGCGCATAAGACGTGAGAAAATAGAGAAGGAAAATCAAGCTAAAAGAGAACAACATCAAACTAAAGTCAATGAGGAACGTGTTAAAGATAATTTGAGAAAAGCAAGAATAGAGAAGCTGACACAAGAAGAAATACATCAACAACGTGATGATAAAAGTTATAAACAAAAAACTTTAAATCAAAATAATCAAATGAATAAATCTAAAGACGACGATAATAAAATTGGAGAAGAAAGTCTACATGATGTGCGAGTTTCAAGTGATACCTCCACTTTACCGCATCAAAATAAGTCAATAAAAGACTATGATGATTCTGGAAACGAAAGTAAACAACATACTAAATTGACTTCAAAGGAATCTATGCTAGGCGTAAATTCTAATCATACTGAGCAAGATTCAAGAAGTACACAACCATATTCTTCAAAACATAGCTATTCACAACCAAAAGATAAAGACAACGATAATACTCAACAAGCGCAATTTCTTAAAAAAGAAGACAAACAACGTAACAGAGCCGAAAATATAAAAAAAGTTAATGAATTTAAACAATTGGTGGTAGCTTTCTTTAAAGAACACTGGCCTAAAATGTTAATTATTATCGGTATTATAGTATTACTTTTAATATTAAATGCCATATTCACTACAGTTAATAAAAATGATCATACAAATGATAGTGCATTTAACGGTACAGCTAAAGATGAAACAACAGCGATGAAAATTGCTGAAAACTCTGTTAAGTCAGTTGTAACTGTCGAGAATGATTTGTCTAATGACACGACTGTGTCTGATAACAAAAATGAATCTGATAATGAGATAGGATCAGGTGTCGTCTACAAAAAAGTGGGCGACTCTATTTATATTTTTACTAATGCACACGTTGTCGGTGATCAAGAAAAACAAAAAGTAACATATGGTAATGATAAATCTGTGACAGGTAAGGTAATTGGTAAAGATAAATGGTCTGATTTAGCAGTTGTAAAAGCTAAAGTTGCTGACGAAAATATTAAACCAATGACTATGGGGGATTCTAATAATATTAAATTGGCTGAACCTATTTTAGTTATAGGCAATCCTCTAGGCACAGACTTTAAAGGAAGTGTTTCTCAAGGTATTGTGTCTGGACTCAATCGTCATGTACCTGTGGACATTGATAAAAATGATAATTATGATGCTTTGATGAAAGCTTTTCAAATTGATGCGCCTGTGAACCCAGGAAATTCAGGTGGTGCTGTGGTCGATAGAGACGGTAGACTCATAGGTATAGTTTCTTTAAAAATTGATATGCATAATGTAGAAGGAATGGCTTTTGCGATACCTATTAATGATGTACGTAAGATTGCGAAAGAATTAGAGCATAAAGGTAAAGTGAACTACCCCAATACTGAAATCAAAATCAAAAATGTTGGTGACCTTGACGATTCTGAACGTAATGCAATCAACTTACCAGCTAAAGTGAATCATGGTGTATTAATCGGTGAAGTGAAAGAAAATGGTTTAGGAGACAAAGCAGGTTTAAAAAAAGGTGATGTAATAGTAGAATTAGATGGTAAGAAGATTGAAGATAACTTACGATATAGACAAGTCATATATAGTCATTATGATGATCAAAAAACAATTACTGCTAAAATTTATCGAAATGGTGCGGAGAAAAATATTAAAATCAAATTGAAATAAATGTTGAGGTGAAAATCATGTCAGTTTTAAGTCAGCTGCTTAAAAAATCTAGCCCTCAACAAGGGATTATACTCTATTATCTATTTGCCATCGTCGTTGCATTTTTATTATTAAATTTGCCATATGTTCATAAACAAGGGGTTGAGGTTAATCCAATTGATACACTTTTTGTAGCTGTATCAGGTATTAGTGTTACAGGATTATCACCAATTACTATAGTCGACACATACTCAACCTTTGGTCAAATTATCATACTTATTATTTTGAACATCGGTGGTATAGGTGTTATGGCTATTGGAACCATGCTTTGGGTTGTTTTAGGCAAACATATTGGAATTAGAGAACGACAACTCATTATGTTAGATAATAATAGAGATACTATGAGTGGAACGGTTAAACTGATTTTAGAAATTGTAAGAACAATTTTTATTATTGAGTTTATAGGTGCACTCTTACTCGCGTTCTATTTTTATCGGGATAATCCTGATTTAAAAAACGCATTAATGCAAGGCATTTTTGTGTCAGTATCTGCTACGACTAACGGTGGTCTTGATATTACTGGTGAATCTTTAGTTCCCTATGCAAAAGACTATTTTGTACAAACAATAGTAATGTTCTTAATTGTGTTAGGATCTATAGGCTTTCCAGTTTTGTTGGAGTTAAAAGCATATATAAAGAATCGAGTAACTAATTTTAGGTTCTCATTATTCACAAAAATAACGACAACAACGTATTTATTCTTATTTTTATTCGGCGTTATTGTTGTATTAATATTAGAACATAGCAATGCATTTAAAGGATTGAGTTGGCATCAATCATTATTTTATGCATTGTTCCAATCATCAACGACCAGAAGTGCAGGTTTGCAAACGATAGATGTGTCACATTTCAGCGACGCAACAAATATTGTAATGGGATTATTGATGTTTATAGGATCATCTCCCAGTTCTGTAGGAGGTGGAATCAGAACAACAACATTTGCTATTTTAATTTTGTTTGTTATTAATTTTAATAATACTGGTGACAAAACAGGTATTAAAATTTTCAACAGAGAAGTACATATTATGGATGTACAAAGATCATTTGCCGTATTTACTATGGCGTCATTAATTACATTTATTAGCATGATTATTATATCTGCCACTGAACAAGGCAAGTTGTCCTTTTTACAAATTTTCTTTGAAGTAATGTCTGCGTTTGGTACATGTGGTTTAAGCTTAGGTGTGACAAGCGATGTCAACGACATTACCAAGGCTGTATTAATGATATTAATGTTTATAGGTCGTGTAGGACTTATTTCATTCATTATTATGTTAGCTGGACGTAAAGAACCCGAAAAATATAGCTATCCTAAAGAACGTATACAAATTGGATAGTCAATACACTATTAGCAAAGACATACGTGCACCTTTGCTAATAGTTTTTTTATTTAGAATGATATCAATGCGATAATAGTTTTATAACATTTAATGAATGGTACATGTTACACTAAATTCAAGGAGAGGAGTGGCTCTATGGAAAAAAATGAAAATAAAATAGTTGATGTGATTGCAACTTCTGATATGCATAGTCACTTCTTAAATGGTGATTATGGCTCAAACATTTATCGGGCTGGTACTTATGTTAATGAAGCTCGAAAAAATAATGAAAATGTCATATTACTAGATAGTGGGGGAAGTTTGGCGGGATCACTTGCAGCATTTTATTACGCCGTTGTAGCACCATATAAACGTCATCCTATGATTAAGTTGATGAATGCAATGCAGTATGATGCTAGTGGAATTAGCCCTAATGAATTTAAATTTGGATTATCTTTTTTGACACGTTCAGTTGCACTCTCAAGGTTTCCTTGGCTATCAGCAAATATAGAGTATACTGTTACTAGAGAGCCATATTTTTCTACGCCTTATACAATCAAAATGTATTCAGATTTGAAAATTGCTATCGTAGGTTTAACATCAGATGGATTAATGAAGAACGAGTACGCAGAAATGGAAGAAGATGTCTGTATTGAGAAGACTTTGGTTTCAGCTAAACGTTGGATTAGATACATACATGAAGTTGAAGAACCAGACTTCCTTATTGTTATTTATCATGGTGGGTTAAATAAAATTAGTAGTGCCAATAAAAGAAATGAAAAAAATGCAAACGAAGCTGAAAAAATTATGGAAGAACTTGGTGTTATTGATGTAATTATTACCGCTCATCAACATCAAACAGTAGTTGGAAAAGATCATGGAACTATATATGTTCAAGCAGGTCAAAATGCTGAGGAATTAGTACATCTTTCAATTAAATTTAAGAAACGTACAACTTCTTATGAGATTGAGCACATCGACTCAAAAGTTATTGACTTAAATGATTACCATGAAGATGAGCAATTATTAAAAGAAACATATTATGATCGTAAGGCAGTCAAACACTGGGCAAATTCAGTAGTTTCAAACAAAAACAATGGCTTAACAGTTCAATGTATTGAAGATATTATTTGTAAGCCGCATCCTTTTACTCAATTATTACATGATGCAATTAGATTAGCCTATAATTATGATATTTCTTGTGTGCATATACCTAAGAATGGTGAGGAAGGGTTAAAAGGAACTATAAGAAATAGAGATATATACGATGCATACCCTCATCCAGATAAACCTATAGATATCACTGTCAAAGGTAAAAATATCAAAGATATACTTGAATACAGTTATGCGCATATTGATTTTAATAAGCGACAATTAAGTATGACAATGATAGATGAAACGTTATTTACAGTTTGGCAAGGGTTTGATTATTGTATAGACATGTCACAATCACCGTTTAATAGAGTTAAATTAAATGGTCTAAATGAAGAAGATTCGTATAGAATAACAATGACAGATTATTGTTATAGAAACTACAAAATGTATTTACAAGAAGCTATCGTTCACGACACATATTCGGAAACGATGGGTGGATTGATTAGAAAAAATTTAAAATGTGACATGTATTCTGTGAAATTAAATCATAATTTTAAAGTTTATTAATCTTCCTCGTACTATTTATAACGGTGTATGTGTAACTTTTTCTTTAATTAATTTAAAAAAGCATTTCTTAGCTCAAATTCATGAGTCTAAGAAATGCTTTTTTTATCCGTGGAATATCAATAATAAAATGATAGCCACAATTTGACCAATTGTAGTCGTAGCAATACGTCTCGTATATTCATAGCTAAGAGATAGAATGAATTGAGCTACAAAAATAAAGAATACAATCCACCAATTATCTAAGTATATAAATAATGAACTTGAACATATTGCAACAATTAAAATGCTAGCCCATTTCGGTAAGTTATATTTTATTAATTCCTTTTGTAAAACAGTTCTCATATATAATTCATGACAAGGTATCACAAATAATAAAGTAACGAGCATTTGCCATTTAAAGTAGACACCCGTTCGTGATAATTCTTTGATTAAAGATGCGTATGATAATTCTGATGAAATAAGTGAAAAAATTAATTGTATAATAATAAGTGCGACACTCGTTATTATACCCATGCCTATGGAAGTTAATAATCGTTTAGATGCAATGTCTCTTTGGTAAAAAACATAACTTATTCCAGCTATTAACATAATGCCAGTATATAAATACCAGTATTCTTGATGTTCTCCCCACATCACAAATAATATTGCGTGAAAGATGATGAAGCTTATAACAAACCAAATCAAAGCTTTAGAAACATTTTTCATTTTAATTAACCTTCTTGATCAACGATTTTGTATCGCTTATGATTGATAACTGTCTTTTCCGGTAAATCTAATTCATTAAAATTATCCATAATAGTTAAATCTACAATAACAGAGTTATCATTAATCTTCTCGACACGGCCTCTTAAACCGTCATAAAATTCTACTATATTACCTACTTCTGCAACAGTCATTACGAGTCCTCCCTTAAATCATAGCTAGATTATATTGTACTAAAATTTACTTGACAAATAAACTAATTTCTATGAAAAAGAAGTGAACTAAAAGAAAATTATAAAATGTCATTCATAAATGAGTAAAAGAGTGGAAATTTTTCTATAAATGATTCATAACTAGGGTAAGGGCATATAGAGAGACTTATTTAAGGAGAGAATGTTATGAAATTTATTAGCAACAATAATATTAATGATCCTTCCCTCAATTTAGCAATGGAAGAGTATGTTCTTAAAAATTTACCTTCTGAAGAAAGTTATTTTTTATTTTATATTAACAGACCTTCAATTATTGTTGGAAAGAATCAGAATACAATTGAAGAAGTTAATCAAGCGTATATTGATAAACATCAAATAGATGTAGTGAGACGTATTTCTGGTGGTGGGGCTGTTTATCATGATACTGGAAACTTAAATTTTAGCTTTATCACAGATGATGATGGCCATAGCTTTCATAATTTTAAAAAGTTTACGATGCCCATTGTACAGGCCTTACAATCAATGGGAGTTAATGCTGAAATGACTGGAAGGAATGATATACAAGTAGGGCAAGCTAAAATATCTGGAAATGCTATGGTTAAAGTAAAAAATAGAATGTTTAGTCATGGTACATTAATGCTGAATTGTGATTTAAATGAAGTTCAAAAGGCATTAAAAGTGAATCCAGCTAAAATTAAATCTAAAGGCGTTAAATCTGTTAGAAAAAGAGTTGCCAATATTGAGGAATTTCTAGAACAGCCAATAGATATAGAAGAATTCAAAAAAATTATTCTTAAAACTATTTTTGGTGAAAATGAAGTTGAAGAATATATATTAACAGAAGAAGATTGGAAAAATATTAAGCAATTAAGTGATGAAAAGTATCGTACGTGGGAATGGAACTATGGCAGCAATCCAAAATATAATATTGAGCGTGAAGAGAAATTTGAAAAAGGTTTTATTCAAATAAAATTAGATGTAAAAAAAGGAAGAATTGAACGGGCAAAACTATTTGGAGATTTCTTCGGCGAAGGAGATGTAACCGAACTTGAACATGCGTTAGTAGGTTGCTTACATGATTTTGAACATATAGAAGAGGCACTTCAAAATTATGATTTCTATCACTACTTTGGGGATATAGATAAGTATGAAATTATAAGATTGATGTCCTAAGTATGATAAAAAGGTCTATTCTCAACTTATTTTAAAGTAGGGAATAGACCTTTTATGATGAGTGACTCGAGTCTAATTTATTCACTTAAAAATGCCTCCAATTGTTTAAATTCGTTAGTATATTGAATAAAATCGTTCTCGTTTTTATTGATGAGCGCTTCGTCAATTAAGAGTTTAAGTTTAGCTTTTCTTGCATTTCTGAGTGCTTCTTCAATGACGAGTTCAACGCCTAAATCGTTCACTGTCATTACAAAATCTTCTAATGTAGTGTACTTGACCTCAGTATTGTGATTCATAAAGACCACGACCTTTCAATTATTTAATATACATGTATTATACTGATTTTAAATTTTGAAATCAATGAATATTCTGACATTTTAAAAGAAATATATGTAAAAAGAAAATAAAAGTGGAACTTGAATTTATTTTAAGCTTGGATAAAATATTATTAGGTTATAGTTTTTTAGTTTTAATAACCATCTAAGTAATCGAATAAAGTGAGGTTTTTTAATGACACATTTACCCGAAACGATTTATGTTATACGAAAAGGTGATATGGTAATACGACCTAAATATGATGAATATCAGCAAACAAATGGTACTGAAATTATCAGATTTGATCAAACTCGCAAAGAAAGTCCATTTAAAGTACAGAGAATTATCGAAAGATCATGTAAATTTTATGGTAATAATTATATTAGTAAAAAAGCAGAAACGAATCGTATTACTGGAATCTCTAGTAAACCACCTATTTTACTTACGCCTCTTTTTCCTACTTACTTTTTTCCAACTCACTCAGACCGTCAAGAAGAAAATATATGGATTAATATGCATTATATTGAAAATGTTAAAGAACTTAAAAATCGTAAGAGTAAAATAATTTTTGCGAATGGTGATTCGTTAACGCTCAATGTATCATTTCATAGCTTGTGGCATCAATATACGAATGTAATCATCTATTATTACATGGTAGATAAGCAATCACGAATGAAATCTAACAACCCTGAACAACCCATTGACTATAATCAGTCTTCTCTAAATATTTTCGAGGCGCTCTCACGCTACTCCCTTTTTGAAGAAAATTAGCTTTTTTCCCAAACTATTGATTTTAAAAATTGATGACAGTGTTTCAATTTAAAATATGCGGGACGTTAATATTAAATAAGTGTAAATGTTCCGTATATTTTTTTAATATAACTCTTGAAAAATTCAACAAGATTGATATAATAATACTTGTGCTTGATAGAGACAGATTAATTATTATTTATCCGCAGTAGCTCAGTGGTAGAGCTATCGGCTGTTAACCGATCGGTCGTAGGTTCGAATCCTACCTGCGGAGCCATATGGAAACGTACTCAAGTTGGCTGAAGAGGCGCCCCTGCTAAGGGTGTAGGTCGCGAGAGCGGCGCGAGGGTTCGAATCCCTCCGTTTCCGTTATTTGTTTATACCTCGTTAAATCCCGTAAAACAAAACGTTGATTTGACGGGGTTTTGTTATATCTTGTTATCTATCGTTAAACCTCGTAAGTTAAACTAAACGTTCCTCTATATTGTTAAATTGATAAAAACGCCACCCGCAATATTAAATTACGTTTCCGTTCATTAATAAAAATCAGTTTAATTCTGATTAACTAAATTACGCTAGAACCTTGATATATCAGCGTTCTTTTTTATTTTGTTGAAAATCTGTAAAAGTCTGTTTTAATTATTTTGATTAATGCGTAGTCAATATTGATTAAATTAAAGACAAGTTGTCTGGTTCGTTGAGCACTTAAAAATATATTATATTATCCGGCATTGCAACTTCTTCACTTTTTAATACTTTTAATAAATGACTATAAACACGCCAAGTAATTTCAATATTTGCATGACCTAGTCTTTTCTGTAATGACGCTTATAATGGTTTAAATCCATTATAAGCGATATTTTTTGCTCTCGGCAGAGCATATGTATTAATGACTTATTGAAAATAAGTCTTGTCTGTTAGACTTTAATTATAAAATACACGCAAAACCTTTATGTAGAGGAATGATTTTAATATGTCTTATTCGATTATCAGAGTAGAAAAATTAAAAACTGGAACAAACACAATAGGTATTCAAAAATCATGTTCAAAGAGAAAATATTAATTATGAAAATGAAGATATAGACCATTCAAAAAAACATCTAAATTATGATTTGATAAATGACGGAAAACAAAATTTTAATGATTTGATTGATGAAAAAATTGAGCGGAACTATACAGGCAAAAGAAAAATTAGAAAAGACGCAGTAAAACATATAGACGGAATGATTACATCAGATAATGAATTTTTTAGTAATCAGACACCAGTAAATACAAAATTTTTTTGAACAGGCTAAAGAATTTTTAGAACAAGAATACGGGAAAGATAATTTGTTATACGCAAAGCTTCATATGGACAAACGCCTCACGTGCACTTTGAAATTGTACCAATTATAGAAGATGGACGATTAAGTGCTAAAGATGTTGTAGGTAATAAAAAAGCATTAGCAAGCTTTCAAGATAAATTTAATGAGTATGTAAATGAACGTGGTTATGAATTAGAACAAGGAACTTCAAGAGAATTAACAAATAGACAACACGATCAAGTTAATAGTTATAAACAAAAAACAGAATATCATAAGAAAGAATATGAACGTAGGTATAAAATTCAGCCCATATAAAACAAAATAACGAAGAATTGATACAATAACATACCTAAAATCACTAGAAACGCTTAGAAAGCCTTTAAACGTTCTATATAAGGTTGAAACAGAAAAAGTAGGCGGTTTGTTTGATAAAGAATTACAAGAGACTGCTAATGTTGTTATAAACAAAGATGAATTTAATCAGTTTCAAGAGTAATAAAAATAGCACAAAGAATTATGGAGGATTACGAATGTATAAAATCTGTTAGCGCCTTAGAAGATAAAGAGAAGGAAATACGAGAGAAAGATGATTTATTAAATAAAGCAGTTGGGCGTATTGAAAATACATACGATAATTTCAATCGACTTTACGAAATGGCAAAGCCATTTAAAGAGAATGTAGAAATAGCTTTAAAGCTTTTAAAAATTTTACTAAAAGAGCTAATGAAGAAACACATTTGCGGAAAGAGTTAATAAGTTAACAGAAGATGAATCATAACTAAATGGGTCAGCAGTACACTTAGATAAACAAATGAACCCAGAATTCTATTCAGAGCTAGAACAAATACAAGAACAAAAGAATCAAAAACGGATAAAGGTATGCATTTATAACATGCACATATAGTTGATTAAAATTCTGAATTTTGTTAATATTACGATAAATAAAAAAGAACATTTATAATAACGTGATTGCGTTATTATTTGATTGGTTTGTTATTTTTAGTAGTATTTTAATTTCTGTAACTTTTAATAACATTTTGATCTATCTTGTAGCTATTATATTAATTGGTAGTAGAATGAGAGCATTTGATAATTTAATGCATGAAGCTTGTCATCGATCTTTATTTACAAATAAGTTTTGGAATAAATGGATAACTTGTTTATTTGTTGCATTTCCAGTATTTACTAGTTATACAGCATATCGAAATGCTCATCATTGTACTGGATTTTTTAAAACTACATTGCCTGGCTTTTATAGTGTAGTTAAAGATATTTTTACACCGAACTATGAAAGGAAAGAGAGTTAGAATATGTTGCAACCTTTGATACATGGACTATTATTAGCTTTAGGTTTAATTTTACCTTTAGGGGCTCAAAATGTGTTTGTATTTAATCAAGGAGCTAACCAAAAAAAATTAGTAAAGCATTACCTGTAATTATAACAGCTGGACTGTGTGATACTTTTTTAATTGTAATAGCTATTTTAGGAGTATCTTTAATACTAATATCTATGCCAACTTTACAACTTTTTATTTACATCATCGGGTTTTTGTTTTTGATGTATATGGCATGGTCTTTATGGACGGAAAAGCCTTCAAATATCGAAGAAATAGAACCTATGTCAGCTAAAAAGCAGATTTTATTTGCTTTATCTGTTTCTTTATTAAATCCTCATGCAATAATGGATACTGTTGGTGTTATCGGAACGAGTGCTTCAGTTTATGATGGTTATGACAAAGTTGTTTTTTCATTGGCTACAATTTCTGTATCTTGGATTTGGTTTGTCTTTTTAGCTATTTTAGGAAGAATTACAGGAAAAATTGATAAAAGTGGTAAGTATATCGTTATTTTAAATAAAGTTTCTAGCGTTATTGTTATTATTGTAGGATTAATTATATTAAAAAATATTGTTGGAATTTTAAGTTAGAGCGAAGGCAAACTGATGGATGTACATAACACGTAAAGCACTGTTCAAAATAGGGCAGTGCTTTACGTGTTATAATGTATCTGTTTTATTTTTAGAACTATGATATTCAACTTTTGCGTGTTTTTCTTCATTTGCTCTGTCGAACTCCTCAAATTCTACAAACAAATGTGTATGTTTATTATTATCACCACGTAAAAGTATTAACGATAATACTGAAGGTTTCTCCACACTGCGATATTTTCATCAAGATTTAAATCTTGATGAAAATATTATGAGCAAAAGGAAATCTGTTTTAATAAATAAACTAGAAAAAAATGGGGAGAGTAAGTTTTTTAAAAACTAGCTAGTACTGTCGAAAAAACTGAGAAAGTCATAAACTATATAACTATAAATCTCTTTTGGAAATAGATGGTCGTTTAGACCTAAAAAGTAATTTTGATAATCCTAAACTAATATTGAATACTAAAGTTAATAATAAAAGTTTAAATCAATATTTAATATTTTAGTAAATTAAGAATGAAGAAAATAAGAGAAACGTACCAAAGATGTAGTTCGATAAGTTGAGCAATTGGCGTGTGCATAACAATACAAAAAGAATATTTTTGGCAACGGACAATATAAAAAACGGAATTGCTAATCAATTCCGTTTTTTATATTTCTATTTGTGATTGTTTTTATTGCTATCGTTAGAATTTTTGAAAATAAGGTTTCGTATCATTTTGACAATATAACCGGAAACTAAAATTCTAATAACTCTCTTAATAATATTCTGCATGTTAACTCCCCTTATATTTTGTTTGATATTTTATACCCAGTTTTTGTAGGAGCTAAAAGTAAAATTTGTTATTTTGGAAAATATGAAGAAATATTTTTAGATGTTATTTTTTATCAAAAGTTATGTAGCCGTATTCATCTGCTTTTTTAGTAAAAATAACAATGATAGCATGAATGATTGCGACAACACTTGGAATGCCAGTCCAGAAAAAGACGAGATGTAGAATACCTTGTCCAACTTGGTCGGCATAAAATTTATGCACGCCCAGACCACCTAAAATCAATGCAACTATAATATAAATTGTTTTGTTAACTTTCATTATGTCTACCTCCGTATGGTTATTTTAGTTTTTAGTCTTATCTTTATTTTTACAGATAATTATTTAGTTTATCAAAGTAAAAGTATTAAAGAAGATGTTATGATATAAAGTGAAGGTTTCAATTTATAGTGATTGTTTAATTTTAAGATGTCAACATTATGTCGTATTTATTTTTTATTTAGAAATTGAGTATAAACTTTAGCTATCAATATCTAAAAGGGGAGTCAAATGTGATTAGAAAAGCGAAAACGAGTGATAATCGACAGATTGCAGAGTTATGTTACCTTATTTGGAGAGATATGGAATTAGATATTACCAAGGAAATAACTAAAGATCGTATTATTGAAGCGATAGAATTAAGTATTATGAATGTGAGATATCGGTCGTTTTATGAGCATATTTGGGTATATGAGAAAGACGGGGTTGTTGCTGGATGTGTAATTGCGTATCCTGGGAAAGAGGAAATGGATTTTGAACAACAATGGCTTAAGTTACCACTTGAAGAAGATATCCTTCAGTTAGGTACACCATTACCTGAAAAAGAATCATACGATGATGAAATATATATAGAAGCAGTAGTAACGACTCCAAAATATCGAGGACAAGGTATTGCAACACAACTTTTAAAGTATGTAATTTCCACTCATGCACATGAAAAATGGGGATTGAATTGTGATTATGATAATAATAAAGCACGCCACCTATATCACAAATTAGGGTTTAAAGAGGATGCGACAATTCGTTTATATGGCCATCAATATTTTCATATGACATTGAATAATAAGTAACATCACATCATAATGAAAGGTGTGTGATGTATATAAATGAATAAACATTAATTTTGTTTACAGATTGAATTTTTATAAATGGTTTCAGTGGGGCATAAGTTATAAGCGCGTTGTCTAAACATACTCCGAACCCCAACTTGCCTTGTCTGTAGAATTTCTGTTTGAAATTTTCTATGTTGGGGCCCTGAACCCAAACTAGTCTTGTCTATTGAATTTTTGTTTGAAATTCTGGGTTTAGACAATTGTTGAAATAACTTGATAGAAGTATGTTTTTAAATTTAATTGTTGTCTGTCTTTGCAATAAAAAAGCCTGGGGCATTATTATTGTCCCAGACTCATTCGTGTGAAAGTTTAGATTGCACCTAAAAGTGCACTAATATAGATTCCTAATGCATACAATAAACCAAAGAATGTATTCGTTTTACCTGTCGCAGCCATCGCAGGCATCATTGTTTCAGGTGTATCATTTTTATTAAAACGTCTCACTGCTTTAATAGGCATTGGGAATGATAATAAAACTAACAAGTAAAATAGTGATCCCGCAGGTTTAAAAAAGGCTGTAATGATGACAATGATGTATGCGATGGCATACATTATTGCCATAAAAATAACTGAAGCACGTTTACCTAAAAGTATAGGCAAAGTTTTTCTACCGCTAGCCTTGTCTTTAACACGGTCACGAATATTGTTACCCATATTGATTAAACCAATTGTGATGACTATTGGAATACTTAACCATACGGCATATCCTTGAACATTACCGGTTTGTATGAAAAATGAAAGTAGTATGATAATCATACCCATAAATAATCCTGAAAATAGTTCACCAAAAGGTGTCCATGAAATTGGAATAGGGCCACCGGTATATAGATAGCCAATTGCCATACAAACTATGCCTACTGGAATAATCCAGAATGAGCTTTGTATTGCTAAAAAGATACCTAAAAGTGCTGCAATGATGTAAAAAGCAATTGCTAAATTCATTACTTGTTTAGGACTCATACCATTACGTACAATAGCGCCACCAATACCCACAGAGGTATGATCATCAAGACCTTTTTTAAAGTCATAGTATTCATTAAACATGTTTGTTGCAGCTTGAATTAACAAACATGCAAGCAACATAGCTAAGAAAAGACTGAATTTCAGATGGTCTTCGCTACCGAGTAAATATATTTTAGCTGCTGCAGTACCAACGAGTACAGGGACAACAGCGGCTGTTAAAGTATGAGGTCTCATCAATTGCCAGTACTTCTTAACAGTGGAATATTGTTGATATTGATCTGACATGATATGCACAACCTCTTATTTATATAGATTTATCATCAACATTTTAAATGAAACACCAGTAAAGGTCAATCAACGTGAAAAATTGCATGTTTAGTTTAAGCATTAATAACTACATAAAAGATTAAAAATGATACAATATAATAATGAGTAAAATTCGGAGGAGAAAGAAGTGAAAAAAATGGATGTGAATGTAGACGAACAGGCAATCGTCGATAAGTTATATGAAAGTACAAAAGATTGGGTTTCAGTTGAAGTTGAATTAAATAAAACTATGAAACCTAGTGTGTTGTTTCATTTAACTGAAAAAGATGCTGGGGACCGTTTTTACATGCGCTTAAATGATAATTATTCTTCGTATTTTGGATATCATGCTATTCATAGGTTTAAAAACGACTTTGAGAATAAGCAATCCATTTTTAAGGACTGGGAAAAATTAAAAAATAATATTGAACTTATTCATCCACATAATAAATATCATCATCTTAGATTGTGTGGCGGTTTTCAATTTTCGAGTCACAAATCAGATGATGAATGGAGAGAATATGGTTTAAACCATTTTGTTTTACCTAAAGTATTAATTTCTAATGAAGGTACGCGTACTTATCTAACTTATACAACAAAGCGACAAGATTTTGATTTACAAGCATTTAAAACTTTAGTGGCACATTTTGAACAAACAACCATGGATAACCCTGAGGAAGCACTTGGAGATGTGACGCGTATGGAAGATATTTATAAGGATGATTGGCGTGATCTCGTAAAAGAAGCGATTGATACGATTGACGACAATAAAAAAATCGTTCTCGCACGTCGTCGTTTAGTCAAATTTGATAAAAAAATCAATATTCCATATGTTTTAAACCGGGCTCTTGAAAATGAAAAAAATAGTTATATATTTTTATTAGAAGCTAATCAGTCAATATTCTTTTCTCAAACGCCTGAGCAATTAATCAAAGTTGAAGATGGTGTTTTATCTACAAAAGCTGTAGCAGGTACCATTAAACGTACACATAATGAGCAAATAGATAATAAGAATATAGAGGCATTTCTTAAAGATAAGAAAAATTTAGGAGAACATCGTTTTGTTGTTGAGAGCATCTTAAATGATATTGAGCCTTTTGTACAGGATGTAGAGTACAATGAAACGCCTAATATTTTAAAAAATGATCATATGTATCATTTATATACGGAAATCAAAGCTAATTTAAATGACAAATCATACATTGGTTTAATCGATCGTTTACATCCTACACCTGCGTTAGGTGGCTACCCTAAAGAAGAAGCGCTTGATTTTATTGAGAATAAAGAGTTTGGTACTCGAGGTTTATATGGCGCGCCGGTAGGCTATATTGATGTTTATGATGATTGTGAATTCATTGTTGCTATACGTTCTATGCTAATTAAAGAGCAACAAGCGACTTTATACGCTGGATGCGGCATTGTTAAAAATTCGGATCCTGATAGTGAAGTTGCTGAAACTGCAGTTAAATTCTCACCAATGATGAACGCCTTAGGAGTAGATAATAATGATGAATCATAGTGAAGCTTTAACTGAACAAGTATTTTCATTTGCTTCAGAGCTTTATGCTTATGGTGTAAGAGAAGTAGTAATTAGTCCAGGTTCACGTTCAACACCATTAGCACTTGCTTTCGAAGCACATCCAAATATTAAAACATGGATTCACCCTGATGAGCGAAGTGCTGCATTTTTTGCTTTAGGTCTTATTAAAGGTAGCGAAAAACCTGTAGCAATTCTTTGTACATCTGGAACAGCCGCTGCGAACTACACACCCGCTATAGCTGAAAGTCAAATTAGTCGTTTGCCTCTCGTTGTTTTAACGAGCGACAGACCGCATGAACTGCGCAGTGTGGGTGCACCTCAAGCAATCAATCAGGTAAATATGTTTAGTAATTATGTGAACTTTCAATTTGATTTGCCGATTGCTGATGGAAGTGAACATACAATTGATACAATTAATTATCAAATGCAAATTGCAAGTCAATATTTATATGGACCACACCGAGGACCGATTCATTTTAATTTACCATTTAGAGAACCACTAACACCAGATTTAGATCGTGTCGATTTATTAACATCTGTAACTAAAACGTTACCTCATTATCAGAAATCGATTTCGGTAGATGATATAAAAGACATATTACAAGAAAAAAATGGTCTCATCATTGTCGGAGATATGCAACACCAAGCTGTTGATCAAATATTAACGTATTCAACTATATATGATCTGCCAATCTTAGCAGATCCCCTTAGTCAGCTTCGTAAAGAGAAACATCCTAATGTTATAACCACTTATGATTTATTGTATCGAGCAGGATTAAATTTAGAAGTAGACTATGTCATACGTGTAGGTAAGCCAGTTATTTCTAAAAAATTAAATCAATGGTTGAAGAAAACCGATGCGTATCAAATTATTGTGCAGAATAATGATCAAATTGATGTATTTCCGACACCACCTCATATATCTTATGAGATTTCAGCAAATGATTTTTTCCGTTCATTAATGGAAGAACCACTTGTTGAACGAAAAAAATGGTTACAGCAATGGCAATCACTTGAACAACAAGCACGCATTGAAATAAGTGATTACTTAAAGCATGCGACAGATGAAGCGGCATATGTAGGGAGTTTAATTCAAAAACTTACAAAAGAAGATACATTATTTGTTGGAAATAGTATGCCAATTAGAGATGTCGATAATTTACTGTTTGATAGTGAGGCATCTGTATACGCTAATCGGGGTGCCAATGGAATAGACGGAGTAGTTTCAACTGCGCTAGGTATGGCGGCACATAAGAATGTGATATTGCTTATTGGTGATTTATCTTTTTATCATGACATGAACGGTTTATTAATGGCCAAATTAAATGAACTTCATATTAACATTGTATTAGTTAATAACAACGGAGGAGGTATCTTTTCATATTTACCTCAAAAACGATCGGCTACAAAATATTTTGAGCGATTATTTGGAACACCAACAGGCTTAAACTTTGAATATACTGCACTGTTATATGATTTTACATTTAAGCGCTTTGATAATTTGACTGACTTTAAATATGCTGAATTATCTAAAATGGGTTCTCACATGTATGAAGTTATAACCAATAGAGACGAAAATTTGCATCAACACCAAAATTTATATCAGAAATTGAGTGAGATTGTTAATGTTACATTATAATTTTTATGAATCTAAGAACCAAAGTAAGCAATTATTGGTGATGTTGCATGGTTTTATAAGTGATGCTACTACTTATCATTCACATATAGAACGCCTCGTAGAACATACAAACGTGCTCACAATTGACTTGCCTGGCCATGGCTTAGATACTTCATCTATGGACGAAGTGTGGGATTTCCCGTTTATTACACGTCAACTTGATGAAGTTTTAATACAATATCAAACATATGATGTGTTTCTTCTAGGTTACTCTATGGGTGGCCGGGTAGCACTTTATTATGCTATACATGGTAATGAAACGCTATCAGGGTTGCTCTTAGAGAGTACTTCAGCAGGTATTCAAAATGAGACGGATAAAGTAGAACGTGCCCAAGTAGATGCTGCACGTGCAAAAGTACTTGAAATTGCTGGTTTAGATATTTTTGTGAATGATTGGGAAAAGTTACCACTTTTTCGTTCGCAGTATAATCTAGCACCTGAGATACGCCAAAGTATTCGCAATAATCGCTTGAATCAAGATGCTAATAAATTGGCCAAAGCACTTCGTGATTATGGTACTGGTCATATGCCTAATTTATGGCCACATCTATCATTGATACGCATTCCTACTTTAATTTTAGTAGGGGAAAAAGATAAAAAGTTTGTTCAGATAGGACAACAATTAGAGAATCACTTACAAGATAGTCATAAAGTTCAAATTTCTAATGTCGGACATACAATTCATGTGGAAGATAGTACGGAATTTGATACAATAATATTAGGTTTTTTAAAGGAGGAGCAAAATGACTAGACAGTGGGAAATACTTAGAGAATATGATGAAATTAAATATGAATTTTTCGAAGGGATTGCCAAAGTAACGATTAATCGTCCAGAAGTAAGAAATGCATTTACTCCTAAAACAGTTGCTGAAATGATTGATGCATTTTCACGTGCGCGTGATGATCAAAATGTATCAGTAATTGTATTAACTGGTGAAGGGGACAAAGCGTTTTGTTCAGGTGGAGATCAAAAAAAACGTGGACACGGTGGTTATGTAGGTGAAGATGATATTCCTCGTTTAAATGTATTAGATTTACAACGTTTAATTCGTGTGATTCCTAAACCAGTAATAGCAATGGTTAGAGGCTATGCAATTGGTGGAGGAAATGTACTTAATGTTGTTTGTGATTTAACAATCGCTGCAGACAATGCTATTTTTGGACAAACTGGACCAAAAGTAGGCTCATTTGATGCTGGGTACGGTTCTGGCTACCTAGCTCGTATAGTTGGCCATAAAAAAGCAAGAGAAATCTGGTACTTATGCCGTCAATATAATGCACAGGAAGCTTTGGATATGGGCTTAGTGAATACTGTAGTTCCATTAGAACAAGTTGAAGACGAAACAGTTAAATGGTGTAAAGACATCATGCAACACTCACCAACTGCTTTACGTTTCTTAAAAGCAGCAATGAATGCTGATACTGATGGTTTAGCTGGTTTACAACAAATGGCTGGAGATGCGACTTTACTTTACTATACTACTGATGAAGCGAAAGAAGGACGTGACGCGTTTAAAGAAAAACGTAATCCTGATTTTGACCAATTCCCTAAATTCCCATAAGCAATATGTTGAATAATAGACTGGTTTTGAAATGCATATTATAATTACAATTCTAATCTAGTTACTGAATAGCAATTATTTAAAATCGCCTAAGACACGAATTATGTCTTAGGCGATTTTATTATTTCATTGGAATTAATAAGTATCAGTAACTATTAGCAAAATTGGGAGATATAAGTAATCACCAATGTAAAAAATGAAAATGTACTATTTAAAGTGGATGCTCACGATTTGCGAGTGTAAATCTCAGATAAGCGCACACACTTGATACATTTAAACCTATTGTTGTGTGGGCTTGGTACACTCATAAATTTCAATTCAGGAATAAACGTTTGCCAGACGATTTATTTAGTTGGAGTGGTCATTTGCTCTGGATAATGTTGCTGTAAATAATTTTCTAATCGATGCATTCCTTTTTTTAATGTTTCCATATCATAAGCATATGAAATTCGAATATACCCTTTGCCAATATCGGTGAAGGAAGAACCAGGAACCATAGCTAAGTGTGCTTTCTCCAACACATCAACACAAAATTCAAAATCGTTTTCCGTAAATCTTTTAATACTAGGGAAGATGTAAAATGCGCCTTCAGGTTGAGCAGTTAATTCGAAGCCTAATGATTCTAATTTTTCTTTCAGGTAATTACGACGTTCGATATAATCACGATTCATGTATAGAGGGGCATTTATCCCTTCATTTAAAGCGGTAGTACAAGCAATTTGAGCTGGTACATTTGCACAAATACAATTGTAAGCGTGCATAAAGGTTAATTTTTCAATTAAATATTCAGGACCAAGTAAAAAGCCGATTCGAATACCTGTTGCAGAATGGGACTTACTCAAACCACCTATAAGTAATAATTGATCTCGAATTTCTGGAAATTCAGCAAAAGATGTATGTTGTTCTTTAAACGTATTTTCAGCATAAATCTCATCACTGATTATAAAAATGTGTTTGTTTACAAGTGTGTCTACTATATTTTTGACTTCAGAGCGTTCGAGTATTACACCTGTTGGGTTGGTAGGGTAATTTAGAAGTATAGCTTTAGTTTTATGCGTTAGATGCGACTCAATCAGTTCAGGTGTTACTTTAAAATCTGATTGTGTGGTATCTATATATACTGGATTTCCACCTAGAGTTTCAACTAATGGGATATAACCAGCGTATATCGGTCCTGGAATAAGTATATCATCGCCAGGCTCAATAATGCTTCTTAACGATGTATCTAATGCTTCACTCGCACCATTAGTAACGATGATTTCTTCCTCACTATAAAGGAAATTATATTTTCGTTTAAAATATTGGCTAATAGCTTCGCGTGTTTCAAATAAACCTTTGTTATGAGAATAACTTGTTTTATCGTTTTTGATTGCTTTGATATAAGCATTTTTGACCACATCTGGCATAGGAAAATCGGGTTGTCCAATTGTTAAATTAACACAATCGTCAATCGCTTTAATTCTATTAGAAAATTGACGAATACTAGGGGCTCTTAAAAATTTTGAACTTGAATTTAATGATAATTTCATTTGCTAAAACCTCTCTATATAAAAATACCAAAATGTAGTATTTAAATTGTTTAAATAGTCTCATAATTCTTTCAAATTATTACTATCATAACATATTTTAATCTCTACATTTTGGTGATTTACTGAATTGTTTTATGAAATTTTAATTTTTAAATTGAGAGGGCCTTTTTAAATTAATGAACGGATTCGTCCATTTGCAAACCCATTTTGAAGATAATATTAATACAATCACACTCGCACTGATAAATAAATAAAGATAGGTAAAGATAGAAATCTGATCCTTAAATGGATATAAATCAAACCCGCGAATGACTCCTATAACGATACCGTGTAATAAATAAACAAACATTGTGCGCTGTCCTATATATGTATAAATACGCTTAGTTTGTGGCATTAGATTTAGAAATGCACACATAGTTAAAAGTATAATGATATAGAGTAATAAGCGTTTTAGAGGACTATAAACATCCTCCCCGTTACTTTCTAAAGAAGTATAAGGTGTACTTCCTAATAACCAATCTCCATTAATAGGATGGATTGTGTATCCTATAAAGAAGGTAATCAGAATGATTATTGAAATGGGGATCCATTTTTTATTTCTAAGTTTTTCCGTATGTGATTGTGTAACCAAATGTCCTATAAAGAAGATAGGGAAGAACACAATGGTTCTTGATATACTCATATAACTATCGATATTGCCAGAGAAACCAGCTAATACAGAAACAAGTATGGATATGAATAATACAATATACGGATTATACCTTCTCACTATAACTAAAACAACGTGAAAGAAAAAAAGGGTGAGTAAAAACCACAATGCAAAAACCGGATTAAATGGGTCTAATTGAATTGCATCTTCTTTACCAGTGAAATAGTAATAAAGTGAGAAAAACGCAAAAAATATTACATAAGGAAGAAGTAATTTTTTTGCAATTTTTTCTAAATAGTTAGGTTTATCTAAATTCTTAGCAAAATAGCCTGAGATAAACAGAAAGGTAGGCATATGAAAGCTATATATTAATAAATATAAAGCTTGTAAAAATTTATCTTCAGATGTATAAGGCTGTAATAAATGTCCTAATACGACTAGAAATATCAATATTGCTCGAGCATTATCGAAAAAATAATCCCTATCTTTGATGGCTGTCATAAACGCTCTCCTTTTTTACAATTTAGACATACTCTAATGTAGTATAAAAATAGGTAATGATGCAACGAATTTGTGCAATGTGTATATTTGTATTGTATAATTTATAAATAAGGCATATAATATTATTAACTTAATATAGTGGAGTAGAACAACATGTATAAACAACTTGAAAAACTTATCACACTGACAAATAATGATTTGAATTTAGTTAATAGACGCTTTGGTCAACGAACTGACATTACTTCTGAACAATTAGAGTTACTACGTATTTTATATAATTATGATCGTTTATCTCAATACGATTTAACTATGAAGATTAGTAGGGAACAATCAATTGTATCAAGATGGATTAAAAAGTTAGTCCAAAAAGGTTATATCATGAGTCAACAATCTCATGAAGATTTACGATGTAAAGAACTGATATTAACTGAAGAAGCAAGGGCTTTAATTCAGCAAATCAACACGGCGAGATGCGAGTTAATTGAAGCGAGATGTCAATGTCTATCTTCAGACGAAATTGCAAGTTTAAATCAATTATTAAACAAACTTAATAGTAGACACATTTTCATCTGATATATATCGGTTTTTAATTATGATGTTAAGTGTAAAATACATTCAATTATATATAAACATATAAAGCTAAGCAACTGAATTGTAATATTAAATTACATATAAGTGTGCTTAGCTTTTTTATATTTGAAAAAGTTTAATATTTAGCATATGTCATATTCGAAGCAGTGACAGGATAAATAATCATCAAAAAAGTAGGCAGCTCTACTTTCATGAACTATGAGAGCTGCCTTACTTCATATTTATTTGTATGTTGGAATTTCGAAGTACTTACCGACTTCACCAATTTTATCATAAAATTGTTTTAATACTTGTGCGTTGACATTTGCCCAATTAATATCAGTTGCATATTGATGCGTACCAGGGTTTGCAGGATTCCAACGCATTTTATATAGCGTATTTTGTCCTGCTTTCACGTATGAATTTCCAATGAATTTAGCGCCACCAATAATTGCTTTAGAGACAGAAGTCCATCCAGCATTTTTAGCGTATTTGATACCATCTACAAGTGCATTATTGTCAAATGCACCAATTCCAAAGACATTATGGTATTTGTGACCTGTTTTAGTTGTGAATTTACCTTTTGAAACATCTCCACCTTTAGCAAGTTGTGAAGTTCCATTACCTGTTTCTACTAAAGCATGTGAGATAAGATAAATTTCATTTAGACCATACTTACGTGCAGCTTGGCTAAATGCAGCGCCTTGGTTTTCAAGTACACCTTTGCCTTTTAATAATTTATTGAGAGCTTGTGCTGACAAGTATTGTGGTTGATCTAAACGTAAGAATTGATATTTTAAGGATGAATCATTAGCTAAACGCTTTGTATCCATAGCATTTTTAATTTGACTATAATTAGCATTTGACCATTTCAAAGGCTCATTTTGTACTTGTGGTTTATATTTAAGACGAGATTGGATATTTATCGCGTTATTTAAAGTCATTCCAGTATATGCATATTTAATTTTTTCCTTAACTAAGTCAGTTGATTTTATCCAAACATATTTACCGTCTAAAAGTTGACCATAGTACCATTTAACGCCATTAATATTTTTTTGCTTAATGACTGTGAAAGTTTGTTCATAATATGGTTTTAAAGAATATCGGTTTGCTTTTGTTGGATCCATATAGAAATAACTTTTACTATTATTGATAACAAAAGTATAGTTATATGGTGTTGATTGAGCGTCAGTACTGTTTTGGATTAAATCCTTAGCAGCAATCCATCCTGTTCTGTTATTGACTGTACCGTATAGATATAAATCTTTACCAACGTAAACAGCTTTGGAAGCATTAAATGCTTGATTAGCTAGCGTATTAGGTGCTAGTAATTGTTGGTTTTTAGTACCCCAAGCAATAGAATATAGACCATTATTTGTAGGTTTTACTGAATATTTACCTATAGACTGAGTTTGTTTTCCGATATTTTGAGTTGTCACATCATTGATGTTTACCCATCCTAATGGAGTATTACTTGTTCCATCTTGAAGTAGTACATACGTGTTATTACCTTGAGTACGTTGTTTATTGATAAGGAATGTACGGTTAGCGTATTTCGTACCACTTTTGGCTGTTTTATCATATACAGATGCTCTTATTCCAGAATTATTAGCTTTCACTTGAGCAATTTGATTTACAGTTTGTGTAGATGGTTTTACTTGTTTAGGTGCTGGTGTTGATTGAGTAGACAAAGCTTGAACTTTTGATGGTGCAGTTAAATAGTATTTACTAATCCAACCAGATTTACCGTTCACTGTACCATAAAGATATGTTGCTTTATCAATTTGTTGTTGTTTAGTTGCTTTAAAAGTTTGATCGCCTTTACCTGAAACTGTTCCAGCCACTTGATTATATGTGCCCCAAGGTACTGTGTGTAATTTAACACCAGGTTTGACGTTGTATGTTTGATTGATTTTTACAGGTGATTTAGCTGTGTTGTAAATGACCTCATCTTGTTTTACCCAACCATAATTTGTACCAGTATTATAATCACCAACAAGATAGAATTTTTTATCACCAAGTGTGGCAGCTTTCGTCACTGACAATGTACGTTGGATTTGATTTGTTGTCTTTCCTTTAGTGTCATAAACTGTAGTATATAAGCCACTATTTTTTGCATTGATTTGAGCAACACCACTATTGTTAGTCACTGTTAATTGGTTGTTTGTTGAAGGTTTAGTTGGATTGCTAGGTTTAGATGCTGTAGTTAAGTAATATTTACTAATCCAACCAGATTTACCATTCACTGTACCATAAAGATACGTTGCTTTATCAATTTGTTGCTGTTTAGTTGCTTTAAATGTTTGATTTCCAGTACCAGATACTTTGCTAGCAACTTGTTTTGGTGTACCCCAAGGAACTGTGTAAAGTGTTGACCCTGCTTTAACATTATATGTTTGATTCACTTTTACTGGTGCCTTAGCAGTGTTATAAACAACATCACCTTGTTTAACCCAACCGTATTTTTTACCGCTATTGTAGTCTTCAACTAAATAGAATTTGTTATTTCCTAATGTTGCAGTTTTAGTAACGGATAGAGTTTTTTGTACTTGATCAGTCTTATGACCTTTACTGTCATAAACAGTTGTATATAAGCCATTATTTGTTGGTTTAATTTGAGCAACACCACGATTAGCAGACACAGTTAACTTATTATTAGTTCCTCCTGATGGTTTAGAAGGTTGTGACGGTTTTGTAGATGTTGTGCCCCAAGGTGCTACTTGCTTCGTTTTAATTAAATATTTTTCATAAATTAAGTCATATAATTCTGCATAGCTATAATTGTGACTTCTTAAATATTGGTGAGGGTCAGCGTGATCAGTACCTCCTAAGAAGTTAGAGATAGCAGCATGTGTCCAAACTGTTCCTCTTCCATCGTTTTCAGCGCTATCAGGTTTTAAATTATAATATTGCAATTGCGTTGCAGCATAATCAGCGTAGTTGTTCATTGAACGTGCAAATGAATCATAATCATGTGTATGGACGATTTCAACATTGATAAAACGTTGATTTCCATATGGACCTGCACCCCAAGATAAGTAATCTGTCGGAGCTGTTTCTATAATTCTATTGCCATCAACAAATGCGTGTACGAATGCATTTGTGTAATTACGTTTCATGAAAGCAATCTCGCCATCGATTGTTGAGTTATCATTTGCAGTATCATGAACAACGATACCTTCAGGACGTCCCACACCGTTTCTATAGCCATATTTAGGGAAATATGACGTATAATCTTCTTCAATTCTTGGTGCTTTCATATTCTTTTTACGAATATAGTTATTTATTGAAGAATTAACCTTTGGTGTATATTTCGGTAATGATGATGTTTTTTGACTAGATACAGAATAAACTGTTCTCGGTTGAGCAGTTGCACTAAATGGGGTGAATTGCTTTGTATCTATAGTCGCTTGATTAGATGCCGTTTCTTTTTTTACAGTATTAGTTGTTACACGTTGAGCTGGTTCTTTATATTTATATGAAGTAGTTTGTTTAGATGTAGCATTCACATTGTTTAATGAGATAGGCTCTAAATGGTCTGTTGAGCTATCATCGTCTTCATCATCGTAATCGAAATTATAACCAGATGCGTTTGTATTTGATACTTTAGGTGTAGCAGTTTCATTTTGTTCAGAAGTTACTTGCTGACTTTTTTGTTGGCTTTCATTATCATTAGAAGCAGTTTGAGTTTCAATTGCTTGATTTTCGGAAGGTTGACTTGCAGTCATCTTCTTGTCTTGTTGTTCATTATTTGCGTTAGCTCCTAAATCTTTCTCATTTTCTTTTGCTACAGATTGTGTCTCCTGTAATTGATTTGTATCAGTGGATGTTTTATCTTCTTGTGTCAAATCATTTGTTTCTTCTTGTTGATTTTTTGTAACAGAATTCGTTTGATTTTGATTCGCATCATCTGTTGATAAAGATTGTTGCTTTTGATTTGATGAAATTTCATTATAAGTACTCATTTCATCTAATGATGCATCATATGTAGTACTTTGTGTGTCTTGTTTAGGTTGAACTTGGGTAGGGTCTTGATATGTTTGTGTACCAGATACATTTGTAGTTGATTGTGTAACTTCGCTTTTAGCTTTTTCTGCTTGTTTGAGGGCAGTTTGATCATCTAATACATTTTTATGATTAGACTGATTCTGTGGTTGTTCAGCAGCATTTGCTTGATGTGCAGTAAAAGCTGTGCCAAATAACGTTAAAGCAACCATAGACGGTAATTTGTAATTGAATTTTTTCGCCATTTATTTCTTACTCCTCGCATTAATATGATTTGTTTCAATTATAATCTTTAAGGCTTAACACTGTATGGCTTTTAACATATTTGTAATGTAATTTTAACCTGTGCCTCAAATAGAAATATTGTTTTTTTATGCTGGGAACATTGTCAAATCACTATTTACGTTTATTATAAGCTTGTAAGCTACATAAAGATTATTACAATTTTTAAAATTGCTAAGTTTGTATATAGAATGTAAATCAATTTATAAAAACTTATTCATACTAATATGATTTATATTTTCTTCTAAGAATACTTTACCAAAAGGTGAGTAACCTAGTTTTAAGTAAAAGTCTCGAGCTTGTAATTGAGCATTCATAGTGAGTTCATTGTATTGGTGTTTTTTTGCAATTGTTTCAATAGCATGTATTAAATTTTTACCGTACCCAAGACCACGATACCACTTGATGATTGCTACACGTTCAATTTTACAAATATGAGTATTTAAAGGTCTAATTCTAGCAGTTGCCATAGGAACACCATTTATATATCCCACTATATGGAATGAGTAATCTTCATATTGATCAAATTCATTTTCGAGTGGTACGCCTTGTTCTTCGACGAAAACACACTTTCTTATTTCAAAGCAATCATCTAGCATCGTTTGGTTTTTTGCTATTTGAAACACAGTATCACCTCCATTTTCACTGGTTTTTCCTTAAAAAATTATTTTAACCATATTGAAAATGAAAATTTATAAAAAATGGAATAAAGCAGGTTCATTATAAATTCATAATTAGTTCATCACCAAAAAAAGAATGAGTCAGGTACATGTCGTGAATATCATTTGTGGGGATAAGAACTGAAGTTTCTATTGGTAAAGTAAGTTGAGTCTTATTATAATCTTTATACATAAGGAACTTCGTTAATTTATTTTAGTGATATTTATTAAATTTTACGAAAGGGCCTTATTTTTTAAAGTATTTCAATGTGAAATTACATATAAACATAAAGTATTTTGGCGAGACTCTTGAGGGAACAGGTCAAGCTGAAGACTACAGGCTGAAGCTGTCCCCTAAGAAAGCGAGAAAACAATACGAAGTATTATAAATAAAGAAGCCAGTAAATGAATTTATAGAAAACTCATTTACTGGCTATTTTGCTAGGAATTATATCCTAACCTCACTCTGATAATTAGAAAAATATATAATTTATAAACCAAAGAATTAAGAAACGATACGTTTATTACTAATTGATAGTATTATAAAGCCTCTTTTCTGACGATAGCGCAGTATTGCCAAAAAATACGTAATTGGGCAATATTCCAATTGTTCATGCCCATAGTAAAACCTGAAGGCTTAAATATATTTACATCAGTCACTTCCAAAGCGGCTGCAATAAGATATTGAAGGGGCACACTGATACTTTTCATTGTATCAGAAAGTCCATTTTCATCATAAACCCAGGTAAAAGGTAAATCAGACTCAAACACATCAACCTTATTAAATATTTCAGGTAATGCAAGAATGTAACATGCGCCATCTACAACGGGATTATCTAAACTATCCTTGTAGTAGATCAAAAGCGCTTCATAATTTTCTCTGTGTTCATGGTTTACATAGAAAAATTCATTCCTAAATAATGCCATATCTTTACTATGAATGATTTGTTGTTCAAGTACGTTGAACATACCATTAATATTAGCAATTTTTTCATATGTTTTACGACTCATATTTGCGCTCCTTTTAAGTATATTTACTACATAAGTTTATATAGCTTTTATTGTGCGTAAGGATAATTGTCATTATTTATCATACCATTTTCACCATTGGTTTGATTGTTGTCTTGTTGATTTGGGTACTGTTCGTTTCCGTTTAAGCTATTTTGGTCTGTTTGTTCGTTAGTTTGATCTTCTTCATCATTATTTTGTGATGAAGAATCAGACTCTTTCTGACTATCAGTCGATTCCTTTTGGTTCTTACGCAATAAGTCTTCATCTAATTCTGTTAAGGGTACGAGTGAACCATATCGTTTAATGACTCTTTGATCTAAGAAATCGTTTTTGTTTGTTATTTTAGATAAATCTAAATCATTACGTAAAAGATTTGAATATTCCATAATACTTTTTACGCTTGGGTGGTAATAGTATATATCATTTAAGTAGTCATCCTTACCTTTAAGTTGTGATGTTTTAATTTCAGTACTACCACCAAGATACATTTTGGCTAGAGACTTAATTTCTTTTTGAGTTAAATTATGTTTAGCATTTTTCCCTACAATACTAATAACATTGTCAAGTTTATCTATAGATTTTAAATTTTGAGCTTTTTGGAACAATATTTTAATAAGTTCCATTTGTCTTTGACCACGTTTAAGGTCTGAATCATGGTGTCTAGTTCGAGCTACAGCTAATGCTTGGTCGCCGTTTAGCTTTTGGTATCCTTTTTTTATTTTAATTCTACCAGTATCATCACTGTTAGGTTCATTTAAGTTATATGGTACGTCATAATATATACCACCTAATTCATCAACTGCTTCAACAAAGGCTTTCATATTAATACGCACATAATAATCTACCGGTACATTCATTGTTGCTTCAACTGAGTCCATAGCAGCAAGAGGTCCACCATATGCATGCGCATGTGTTATTTTATCGTAATAGCCAACTTTAGGTATATAACTGATAGTATCTCTAGGTATGCTAAGCATTCTTATTTGATGCTTTTTCTGATTAAAAGTAGATAATATCATAGCATCTGACCTAGAATGTTCTACACTTTGCCCGTTTTTTTCTCTACCTTCATTATCGTCTATACCTAAGAATAAAATTGATATAGGTTGTTTTTCAGGATCAACTTTTGAATCTCTTAAAGTAGACTTTCGTTGAGAATCTTTAGTGTTTTGAGATGACTCAAATGCCGATTCTGAACTTTGATATAATTGAGTAGCAAAAATAATTGGAACAACGAGGAGACCAAAAGATAATAATATTAAAAAATATTTTATAAATTTGTTCATTGTTAGTACTCCTAGTTAAATTTTAAATATTTCACAAATGATTGATACATAAAAAGTTATGATTTATTAAGTACACTATAGCCTTAAATTGTATTACTTTATTAATCAAATTACAACTCTCATCAACATTTTATTGTTACAAAATATTATTGACGAATGATTATAAAATTGAGTTAAACAACTTATTGTTTAACTCAATTTTCATATAGTACCAAAGTACTATAGATTTATTTTTAAATAAGTGTATTATCTAATTAAAGTGATTTCTTTATAGCTTTAAGTTATAATAAACTTTAGCTTAATAGCTACAAATATTGTTATAACAAGGTGCAGACGGATTAGTTGTTCAAAAATAATATCTGTAAGTAATATTTCTGATTAAGAATCTTAAATTTGATAATCAAAAAAGTATTTACTAATTAATTTAGTAGTTAGATATATTATAACGTTCTTGAACAAGTATTTGTATTCGTTGACATTATGAATATCATAATATTAGTTGCATTGTAATTCTTAAAAGTAACTGGATGTGTCACAGATAACCAAAGTATTATTAAATTACAGTTAAAGTATTTAAAATCTTTTAATCGTTTAAGTGTAGTCGTATGATTAAATAAAAAAGTCATTATCATTTTAGCTAGGAAAATATATAAGCATTTATTTCAGATATCTCATCAGATAATTATTTATTCAAGTATTGTGGGTATTAATTCTTAAAAATGATAACGAATAATATAATATATTGATATATGATGTGAATAGTCAACAAAATTTTAAGACATTAAAGTGTGAGGCAAACAATAAAGATGAAATTAAATAAATTTAAAATCGTATTTTTTATTATCGTATTATTAACTTTAGTCGTGTCAATAGGTATATTAGGTGTTGAATGGACAAGACACCTAGAATTAAAAAAACAAACGTTAAGTCAAGAAAGTGGAAATACGAATTATATAGAAAAGAGAGATAAGACTGTTGAGAAACCTAAAAAAATAAAGACTAAATATGATAAAAAAGATCCTACTTCCAAATCGATAAACAAATATTTAGAAAAAACTCAATTTAATGGAACTGTAGCTGTATTTGATAATGGAAAAGTTAAAATGAATAAAGGATATGGTTATCAAGATATAGAGAAAGGCAAAAAGAACACTGCAAATACAATGTATTTAATAGGATCAGCGCAAAAATTTACAACAGGTTTAATGCTGAAGCAACTTGAAGTCGAAAATAAAGTGAATTTGCAAGATTCAGTCACTAAATATATTCATTGGTTTAAAACAAATAAAGAAATTACAATTAAAGATTTAATGTTACATAAAAGTGGACTATATAAATATGAAGCTTCAACTAATATCAAAAATTTAGAACAGGCTGTTAGAGCAATTCAAGCTCGAGGTATTGATGATACAGTTTATCATAAGCATCAATATAATGATGCTAATTATTTAGTTTTAGCTAAAGTTATTGAAAATGTTACTGGAAAACCATATGTTAAAAATTATTATGAACGATTAGGTAATAAATATAATCTCAAACATACTGCTTTTTATGACGAGAAACCTCTTCAAAGTGAGATGGCAAAAGGCTATAAGTTTAAAAATAATACTTTTTCATTCCTTAAACCTAATATATTAGATCAATATTATGGAGCTGGTAATTTATATATGACGCCACATGATATGGGCAAATTAATTTATACGTTACAACAAAATAAAATCTTTAATGCACGTCAAACTCGACCTATTTTACATGAATTTGGAACTCAAGAATATCCAGAAGAATATAGATATGGTTTTTACATAACTCCGTATTTAAATAGAGTCAACGGGGTATTCTTTGGTCAAATTTTTACTGTTTACTTTAATGATCGGTATATTGTCATTTTAGGGACGAATGTAAGTAATACACCTGGATTAGTGAGTAATGAAGACAAAATGAGACACATTTTCTATAATATTCTTGACCAGAAAAAGCCTTATAATACAGCAGGTGTTAAAGTTGAGTAATTGTAATTTTGTTAATAATGGATTAGACTCGTTATTCCATATTTACAAGGTTAGTCTTCAATAAATTATATATAACGAATGCCCGGAACTTCAATCTGAAGTGTAACCGGGCATTTGTTATATGATTAATAAAATAACATTCAAATTGCAATTTAATTATTTACAATAAGAAAGGGCGTTTAAGAATAAATCCTCATACTGTCTTTCAACAGGACTTAAAACAACTGTACAATTGGGATGCTCCATATTAAAGTCTACCACTGTGGCTCCCCTTGTAAAGTTGCCATTTAATTCTATTTGAGTATACGCCTCCTTGACATTAAAGGCTTCTGGATCCAACAAATATAATATAGTGAATACATCGTATAATTTAAATCCTATTTCAAAATCTTCACTCTTATAGTGCTGAAATAAATTATATAACATGTTTGAAGTTGCATTTGTATCTTTGAAGTCTTTTACAAAATGGTGAGTAAACAATGCTTCACGAGCCAAATCAAGACCAATCATAGTCAAAGGTAATCCAGAGTTAAATACAATTTGAGCAGCTTCTGGATCACAATATATATTAAATTCAGCTAAAGGCGTTACATTACCTCTACCGGTACTACCACCCATTAAAACAATTTCCTTAATAAATGGTTGAACTTCGGGATAACTAGTTAAAAGAATAGCGATATTTGTTAGTGGACCTATGGCAATCAAGGTTAAAGGTTCTTGAGTATTTACTAATAGATTTCTCATTGCTTCAACTGCATGAATTGATGTTAAATCATCTTGATTTATTTGTGGAAACTCGTAACCATCCATACCAGACTCACCATGAATTGATGTAGCTTCAAAGATGTCATTAATCAATGGTTGGGATGCCCCTCTATGTACAGGAACAGAACTATTAAAAAACCTTTTTAGCTTTAATGCATTTGCTGTCGTTTTCTCAATACCTACATTACCATTCACAGTTGATATCATTTTAACGTCAAATTGAGGGTGTGAAAGTGCGATACTAATTGCTGTAGCATCATCTATACCAGGATCAGTATCAATTATAATGGGAATAGACATATCATCATCTCCGTATTTCATAATAATTAAAGCATAACATGGTATGGGATTGTTACGATAACGAAATAAAAAGAGCCTGAGACTTTTAAGTCTCAGGCTCTTTACATATAAGGTGGAAATGAATCAATAAAGAACAAATATATTCAAATTCATTCTTTATTGAAATCAACCCTGGAAAACTCATCTTTATAAGTGAGAAGAGTGTCCACCTTGCATTACCCAGTATGTTCCGATAACAGTTACTAAAGTAATGATAATTGCAAAGATAACTTTGAACGATTGTAAACGTCCATCTTTACCTTCAGTTAAATGCATGAACATTAATAATTGAAGGGCAGCTTGAATGAAAGCAAAACCAAAGATGATAGTTACCTTAGCATGGAATGTCATATTAGTGTATAGAGTTACAAAAACTGCTAAAAGCGTTAGTACGATAGAAGCAATAAAACCTACTGTATGTTTTACGATTGTATTCATCCGCTATACACCATCCCTATCATATATACGGCAGTAAAGATGAAGACCCAAACAACATCTAAGAAGTGCCAGTATAAACTTACTATAAATAATTTAGGAGCATTGTATGAATCCAAACCACGAGTGCCGATTTGAATTAACAAACAAATAACCCAAACAATACCTAATGATACGTGTGCACCGTGCGTACCTAGTAGTATAAAGAAACTAGACCAGAAGGAGCCAATAGTTGGGTTAACACCTTCAGAAGCATAGTGTGCGAATTCGTAAATTTCGAAACCTACGAATACAAGACCTAGGATAACTGTGATAATCATCCAAAACATCATTAAGTTTTGTTTTTCTTGTCGCATGTAATAAATTGCAATACCACAAGTATAAGAACTAATTAATAATGCAAAAGTCATTATTAAAATCAAATGTAATTCGAATAAGTCGGTAGTTAATTTACCGCCATATCCGCCACCATGTTGTAACGTTAATAACGTTGCAAATAGGGTACCGAATAACGCAAATTCAGCTGTAAGGAAAATCCAAAAGCCAAGTTTATTTAATTCGCCTTCGTGTGTACGAGAATCAATAGTATTTGCATCATGACTCATGACTTACAGCCTCCCTTTCTTTAATTCGAGCTTCTCTTAAACGAGCTTCAGTTTCTGCAACTTCTGAAGCAGGGATGTGGTAACCATGATCAATTTGGAAACTTCTCCAAATCATAGTAATGAAGATACCTGCTAAACAGATAAGTGCTGGAACAATAGATTCGAAGATTAAGAAGAAACCACCAATAGTCATAAATATACCCATCCAGAATCCTACTGGAGTATTGTTTGGCATATGAATATCTTTGTAGTTATGGTTGTCTAAATAATGACGACCATGTTCTTTCATATCAACGAATGTATCGTAGTCATTCCAATCAGGAGTGATAGCAAAGTTGTATTTAGGTGGAATAGCTGATGCTGTAGACCATTCTAAAGTACGACCAAGTCCATCCCAGTTATCTCCAGTAGCTTCACGTGGAGCTTTGATATGACTATAAACGATACTTGCAACTAGGAATAAGAATCCAATTGCCATCAATACTGCACCGATAGTTGAGATGAAGTTTAGTAACCACCAACCATCAGAAGGCATGTAAGTGTATAGACGACGTGGCATACCATCTAAACCTAGAATGAATTGTGGTAAGAAACAAACGTTAAATCCGATCATGAAGAACCAGAAGCACCATTTGTTTAATGTTTCATTTAACTTGTAGCCCATCATTTTTGGATACCAGAAGATTAAACCAGCTAAGCAGGCAAATACTACACCAGTAACCAATGTATAGTGGAAGTGAGCTACTAAGAAATAAGTGTTGTGATATTGATAGTCAGCTGATGCCATTGCAAGCATTACACCAGTAACCCCTCCTAATAAGAAGTTAGGGATGAATGCTAATGAGAATAGCATAGGTGACTCAAATGTAATTCTACCTTTGTATAATGTGAGCAACCAGTTAAATAGTTTAACTCCGGTTGGAACACCGATTAACATTGTTGAGATAGAGAAGAATGAGTTAATTAACGCACCATTACCCATAGTGAAGAAATGGTGAACCCAAACTAAGAAACTTAAGAATGCGATACCTGCAGTTGCCCAAATCATACTTTGATGACCGAATAAACGTTTACGGGCAAAAGTAGGGATGATTTCTGAGTACATACCGAATGCTGGCAAAATAACGATATAAACTTCAGGGTGCCCCCATACCCAGAAGAAGTTTGCCCAAAGCATTGGCATACCGCCATTTGCTACAGTGAAGAACTGAGTTCCAAAAATTCTATCAGCAGTCATTAAAGCAAGTGCTACAGTGAACACTGGGAATGCTAATATAACGATTAATGTTGTAATGAATGTTGTTACACTGAACATTGGCATTTGCATAAACTTCATTGTTGGAGTTTTACATCTTAGAATCGTAACAAAGAAGTTGATACCAGTCATTAACGATCCGATACCAGATATTTGAATTGCAATTAAATAATAGTTAACACCTGGACCTGGACTGAATTCACCAGCAAGTGGTGCGTAGTTAGTCCAACCAGCAGCTGGTGATCCACCTACAATAAATGATAGGTTGAATAAAATCATACCAGCGAAGAATAGCCAGAAACTAACGTTATTCATTACAGGGAAGGCAACATCGCGTGCACCAAGTTGTAATGGAATAACAACATTCCATAAACCAAAGATAAATGGCATAGCCATAAATATAATCATAATTACGCCGTGCGTAGTAAATACTTCATTATAGTGGTTTGCTTCCAAGAATTTGTTATCTGGAATTGTTAATTGAGTACGTAACATTAACGCATCGATACCACCACGAACGAACATTAATACGGCAGAAATTAAATACATGATACCGATTTTTTTATGGTCTACGGATGTGAACCATTCTTTATATAGATATTTCCATAATTTGAAATAAGATATAACTGCTATAAGGCCGATGACTAAGAATGGCGCAGCAATTTGTGCTGAGATAATCATCCAATTTCCTTTAACTAGTAGTTGATCCCATGGAAAATTCATTAATGTCCACCTCCATGATCATCGTGTTCTTTTTTGTGAAGTTTAGACGCATTTTCGTCTTTTGCTCCCTTAGAAATTTTTTCCATTTCTTTAGAGTTATGATCCTCTTCTTTTTTGAACTCATTATCGTATTTTTCATTGTTGCCGAGAATCATAGGTTTCATACCGTGACGTTCATAGTTAGGGTTTGTTATATGAACCTTACGAGCAGGTTTGATTGGTTTATCTTTTACATCTTTGTATAAATCCTCTTCAGCTGTGAAGTTAGGATCTTTTTGTTCAAAGTTGTAACGTTTGTAAGCGTAGAAGATATACTCTGGATCAGCCGCAGGGTCAACAAACGCCATATGAGTTCCACTAAATGTTAATTCTTTATTAGATGTGCTTGGTAAGAGTTGCTTGTCAAAAGTATCTTGACTTAAAGTTTTCTTACCTTTAGCCTCTTTTACCCACTTATCAAAATCATTTTGACTTACAGAGTGAACTTTAAATGTTTGACGAGAGAATCCCTCACCATTGAAGTTTGAGTTACGACCTCTGAAAGTACCTAATTGATCAGCTGTTAAAGTCCAATTCATAGTCATACCAGTCATGGCATATTTCTGACCACCTAATTGTGGAATCCAGAAACTTGTCATTGTATCCATAGATTGAAGCTTGAATACAACTGGTCGATCTTTAGGAATTGTTAATGTGTTAACAGTTTCAATATGTTGATCAGGGTAGGCAAAGAACCATTTATAGCCAGCACTTACTGCGTAAACGACAAGTGGATCTTTGTCTTTTTCTGGTGGTTTTTCATAATCGTATAAAGTTTTAACTGTAGGAATAGCTAAAGCAATTACGATTAAAATAGGTACCACAAACCAAATTGTTTCAATTAGAGAATTGTGGTGCATCTTACCAGATTCGCTATTCTTTTTGTAGCTATATTTAAAAATAAAAATAGCGAACATGGAAAGCACTACAGCAACAATAACAAGCATGAAAATTATTGAATAGATAATCAAGAACTTCTGACTGCTTGCTACTGGCCCTTTTGCATTAAAAACTTCTATATTTGAACAACCACTAAGTAAAATTAGTGTGCCAAATAATAGAAGCAAAGACTTAAATTTTGACACTTTTTTTGACCTCCTAATACTACAAATGTAGGGCTTACCAATAATTTTAGTTTATTACACAATATTTACAAGAGTATGTTCAAAAAAAATTACTTATTTATATAATTGAGGTCTGTTAGTCCTAGATATGACGGGGTTTGTAAGATTTGTTAAAATTATGTGTACATTTTGTGAAAATAGACAAATTTAGCAAAATTACATGTAATACAACACATTATTGATAAATCTTATCAATTAGATACAAAAAAAGAATATTACTTATAGAAAAATATGATCTTATATAGAAAGAATTAAGTTGAATAATATGTCTATAAGATGTGTCTGATTTTAGGTAGGTTAATAGTAGGATATATTGTTTTAGTTTATTGATTGAATGTTCTTTTAAGTGATGCATAGTCATATAAAATAATTTTTAATCACAAAAAAAAACGCTTATACAATTAATTTTTGTATAAGCGTTCTCGTAATTTATAGCTCATTAAAATATATAATAGGTAGAAATTAAACAAAGATTATGTGTGATTAAGAGGAGAGGTTCATTTTACTTCAATATTTCTTATAGAAGTTTTTTCAGCACCATCAGAATCGGTAACTTGATATTTTACTTTATACTTACCTGCTTTGGATGTATCAACTTGACCATCAATTTTGATTTTATGAGTAAGATCGCCGTCTTCTTTATCGTAAGCACTTATGCCTTTAAGTAAATTATATTCTTGTCCTTTTTCAATAACGATATCGTTAACACCTTTTAATTGAGGTTCAGTATTAGTAGTGGCTTCTGCATTTAAATTGGGTGTCACTAATGTAGCTGAAACTCCAAGTGCTGATAATGACTGTAGTAATTTGTTCATAACTTAACCTCCGTCTATTGAATCATCTATAATTTAAGTTTAATATACCCTATTTTTATTTTGTCGACATCATACTATGGTCTTAATATAACTCAATCAACATAAAAATTAAATCCTTTTTTATGAAACTTTGATAAAGATTATGTAAATTGTGAATTGTTTGAAAACATTTACTGAAACTGAATTCAAAGTTAAGTGTTCAATTAATAAGTATTGTGAATTAGACGAAAATTCGTTGTTATATTTAAATGATTAATAAAAAAAATATAATAAAATCAACTCATAAACTTATGTTCAACTCATTCATGTGTTGAAAGTAAGACAGAAAAAGTCCATGACTACATATTCATGTCACGGGCTTTTTCACTGATATTATTTTGTTAAGCCACGTCTTAATTTCTCTGCAAGAAGTGTATTATTAAGTACCATTGTAATAGTTAAAGGACCAACACCACCTGGTACTGGAGTAATTGCACTAGCTATTTCTTTTACTTCATCATATGCTACATCTCCTTTTAATTTTCCATTTTCATCAGGTGTATTACCAACATCTATAATTACTGCGCCTTTTTTGACATTTTCTTTAGTAACTAAACCAGGTTGTCCTACTGCGCTAACAATCACATCTGCTTGTTTTAAGTGTGCATTCATATTTTTTGTACGTGAATGTAAAATCGTAACAGTTGCGTTAGCTTGCAACAATAACTTTGAAACAGGTTGGCCAACAATATGACTACGACCAATAACAACTGCATTTTTTCCTTCTAAATTAATATCTGCGTGTTTTAAAATTTCCATAATACCCAGGGGTGTACATGGTACAAAGGTTTGCTCATCAATATACAATTTTCCAATATTAATTGGATGGAAACCATCTACATCTTTTTCCGGATTGATAGCTTCAAGTACTTTTTGTTCGCTTACCTGTTTAGGTAATGGTACTTGAACTAAAATACCACTAACAGTATCGTCATTGTTTAATCGATTAAGTTCGCTTAAAACTACTTCTTCTGATGTGGATTCGTCTAAGTGAATAATTTCTGATATCATTCCAATTTTTTCTGCTGCTTTTTTCTTTGATTTTACATAACTTTGGCTTGCACCATCATTACCAACTAATATGACTGATAATTTTGGAGTAAAACCATATTCTTTTAAGTCATTGACTTGATTTTTAAGTCTTTGTCTATATTCTTTTGCTATTTGTTTACCATCTAAAATTTTAGCAACCACCTTAAACCACTCCTAATTATTAATTAATATCTTAACTTTAACATTAATCAAAAAGCAAATGATAGTCAAAAGACGTAAATTAATATTTAAATTGATGTTAAAGTTCGATTTTTGATTGAAAAATACCAAATGGATTGTTATGCTATATGTGTAATATACAACTATTCCTAATAACAATCCAAAAGTTTCGAAAGGGTGTACAAAGTGAAAGTAGCAGTCATTATGGGCAGTTCCTCAGATTGGAAAATTATGAAAGAAAGTTGTTCGATGCTTGAAGAATTTGAAATACCGTACGAAAAGAAAGTCGTTTCAGCTCATCGTACGCCTCAAATGATGTTCAATTTCGCTAGTCAAGCACGCCAAAATGGTTTTGATATTATCATTGCCGGTGCAGGGGGAGCAGCACACTTACCTGGAATGGTAGCTTCCATGACAACATTACCTGTGATTGGTGTGCCAATTGAATCTAAAAGTCTAAAAGGATTAGATTCATTACTATCTATCGTCCAAATGCCTGGTGGTATCCCAGTTGCAACCACAGCAATTGGAAAATCAGGTGCTAAAAATGCTGGGATATTAGCGGCAAGAATGTTAGGAATAACAAATGAATCAGTTCAAAATAATTTGGAAAATTATGAAAAATCTTTAGTCGCAAAAGTGGAGGAAATGCAAAATGAACTTCAGTAAACTTAAATTTGGCGCGACAATAGGAATCATTGGCGGAGGGCAGTTAGGAAAAATGATGGCTCAGTCTGCACAAAAAATGGGTTATAAGGTGATTGTCCTAGATCCTAATGAAGACTGTCCTTGTCGTTATGTCGCACATCAGTTTATTCATGCAAATTATGATGATGAGCAAGCTTTAAATCAGTTAGGTGAAAATTCTGATGTTGTTACTTATGAGTTTGAAAATATTTCGTCTGAACAATTAAAAAAACTCACTCAGTTATATCATATTCCCCAAGGGTACCAAGCTATTGAACTATTACAAGATAGGCTAACCGAGAAGCAAACATTACTAGAAGCAAATACTCAAATTGTTCCTTTTGTACAAATTCAAACAAATCAAGACTTATTAAAAGCCATAGAAAAATTAGGCTTTCCGTTCATAGTGAAAACACGTTTTGGTGGATATGATGGTAAAGGACAAATTTTGGTAAGAAATGATTCGGAATTAGACGAAGCATACCAGCTAGTTGAGAAGCAAGAATGTGTTGCTGAACAATATCTTGATATTCAAAAGGAAGTATCTCTTACAGTAACAATTGGAAATGAACAACAAACAACATACTTTCCTCTTCAAGAAAATGAACATCAAAATCAAATATTATTTAAAACAGTCGTTCCAGCAAGATCTGATAAAGAAAATGAAGCACGTAAGGAAGTTGAGAAAATCACTCGCGCAATTCATTTTGTGGGAACCTTTACAGTAGAATTCTTTATTGATAAAGAAAATAACTTATATGTAAATGAAATTGCACCAAGACCACATAATTCTGGACACTATTCTATAGAAGCTTGTGATTATTCACAGTTTGATACACATATTTTAGCCATAACTGGTCAAAAACTTCCGCAAGCTATTGAATTATTAAAGCCAACAGTAATGATGAATTTATTAGGTCGCGATTTGGATTTACTTGAAAATGAATTTAGCAGACATCCAGATTGGCATATTCACATTTACGGTAAGAAAGAAAGAAAACCTGATAGAAAAATGGGACACATGACTTTACTGACGGATGATGTCAATCAAACAGAACAATATATGTTAATGAAATTTGAAGGGAGAGACAAGTAAGTGTCATTGTTATATGAAGGTAAAGCTAAAAGAGTATTCACGACAAATATTGATGGACAATTACGAGTTGAATATAAAGATGAGGTAACAGCAGGAAACGGTGCAAAAAAAGATACTATGATTGGCAAGGGTAAGTTAAATAATCAAATTACTTCTATTATATTTGATTATTTAACTCATAATCATATTGACAATCACTTTATTAAACAACTTTCACAAACAGAACAACTCGTCCAACAAGTTGATATTATACCTTTAGAAGTTGTTGTTAGAAACATTGCCACTGGTTCGATCACAAAACGTCTTGGTTTTAAAAAGGGGCATACATTTGAAGAACCTCTAGTAGAATTCTTCTACAAAAAAGATGAACTTAATGATCCGCTTATTACTGATGACCATGTAAAATTACTCGGCATAGCGAACGATGAAGAAATAAAACAACTTAAACAAATGGCAAAAGATATTAATCAAGTACTGATTCAATTGATGAATGAAATGAGTTTGAGACTTGTAGATTTTAAGGTTGAATTTGGTAAAACCAATGGTGGAAAAATTTTACTTGCAGATGAAATCTCTCCTGACACTTGTAGAATATGGGATAAAAATACGGATACTAACTTTGATAAAGATGTATATAGAAACAACACTGGCTCGTTGATTGAAACTTATCAAACATTTTTAAATAAATTGGAGGATCTTAAATAATGAAAACGATTGAACTACATATCACTTTACAACCACAAGTTTTAGATACACAAGGACAAGCTTTAAACCGAGCAGTTCACGATCTCGGTTATGAACAAGTGAATGACATTCGAGTAGGTAAAGTTTTATATATGACAGTTAATGAACCAACTGACGAGGCTGTTGATAATATTATTACGACACTAAGTGAAAAGTTATTTGCTAATACAGTCATTGAAGAATATAGCTATAAAGTTATCGATGAAAAGGAGAAAGCATAATATGAAATTTGCAGTTCTTGTGTTCCCTGGTTCAAACTGCGATAGAGACATGTATAACGCAGCTATTAAATCAGGTGTTGATGCAGCGTATGTCGATTATCGTGAAACGACTTTAGATGGTTTTGATGGTGTTTTAATACCTGGTGGTTTTTCATTTGGCGATTATTTGAGATCGGGAGCTATGGCAAGTGTTGCTCCGATTATTAAAGAAGTTAAGCGATTTGCGAAAGAAGGTAAGCCTGTTTTAGGAGTATGTAATGGGTTTCAAATTTTAACTGAGATTGGATTGTTACCAGGCGCATTACTTCATAATGATTCACATTTATTTATAAGTAGAAACGAAACTTTAAAAATTACTAATAATCAAACACCTTTTACGCATTTATATGTGAAAAATGAGAATGTTGTTTATCCTGTAGCACACGGTGAAGGTCATTATTATTGTACTGATGAAATATATCGTGAACTCAACGATAACAATCAAATTATCCTTAAATATACGAATAACCCTAATGGCTCTTATGAGGATATTGCAGGAATAGTTAATAAAGAGGGAAACGTTTGTGGGATGATGCCACACCCTGAACGCGCACTTGAAACATTATTAGGAACAAATAGTGGTGTGAAATTGTTTGAATCAATGGTGAAAAGTTGGAGGGAACAAAATGTCTAAATTTATCGAACCAAGTAATGAAGAGATTAAACTTGAAAAACTTTATCAAGATATGGGATTAAGTGATAAAGAATATGACAAAGTGGTTGAAATTCTTGGTAGAGAACCCAACTTCACAGAAGTAGGAATTTTCTCAGTGATGTGGAGCGAACATTGCTCATATAAACATTCTAAACCATTTTTAAAACAATTTCCTACGACAGGAGAGCACGTATTAATGGGACCAGGAGAAGGTGCAGGTGTTGTAGATATAGGCGATAATCAAGCCGTAGTATTTAAAGTTGAGTCTCACAATCATCCATCTGCAATTGAACCATATCAAGGTGCGGCAACTGGAGTCGGAGGTATTATTAGAGATATTGTTTCAATTGGTGCCCGTCCAATTAATTTACTAAATAGTCTTCGTTTTGGTGAGTTAACTGTAAAACAAAATCAACGATTACTTAAAGGTGTTGTAAGTGGTATTGGTGGATATGGCAACTGTATTGGTATTCCTACTACGGCTGGTGAGATTGAATTTGATGAACGCTATGATGGCAATCCATTAGTCAATGCTATGTGTGTAGGAATCATTGATCATGATATGGTCCAAAAAGGAACAGCTAAGGGTGTTGGTAATTCCGTTATATATGTAGGTTTAAAAACTGGGCGTGACGGTATTCATGGTGCAACATTTGCATCTGAAGAACTTACTGAGGAAAGTGAAAGTAAAAGACCTTCAGTACAAATTGGAGATCCATTTGTAGGCAAAAAGCTAATGGAAGCAACATTAGAAGCAATTACTTTTGATGAACTAGTAGGTATACAAGATATGGGAGCAGCTGGTTTAACTTCATCTTCATCTGAAATGGCAGCTAAAGGTGGTAGTGGTTTACATTTAAGACTTGATCAAGTTCCAACAAGAGAACCTGGAATTTCTCCATATGAAATGATGCTTTCAGAAACGCAAGAAAGAATGCTGTTAGTTGTAGAAAAAGGTACAGAACAAAAGTTTTTAGATTTATTCAATAAACACGAACTAGATAGTGCAGTAATCGGTGAAGTAACAGACACTGATAGATTCGTGCTTACATACGATGATGAAGTGTATGCAGACATTCCTGTGCAACCTCTTGCTGATGAGGCACCAGTGTATATTTTAGAAGGAGAAGAAAAGGAATATAATACATCAAAAAACGATTACAGCAATATAGATGTACATGATACATTTATCAAGTTATTACAACACCCAACAATAGCATCTAAACATCATTTATATGAACAATACGATCAACAAGTAGGAGCAAATACAATTATTAAGTCAGGTTTACAAGCTTCAGTTGTGCGCGTAGAAGGAACACAAAAAGCTATTGCTTCAACTATAGATGGTGAAGCACGTTATGTTTTCAACCAACCTTATGAAGGTGGAAAAATGGTTGTTGCTGAAGCCTATCGAAATTTAATTGCAGTAGGGGCGACACCATTGGCTATGACTGATTGTCTAAACTATGGTTCTCCAGAGAAGAAAGAAATCTATCAACAATTAATAGATTCAACAAAAGGTATGTCAGAAGCTTGTAAAGTGCTTCAAACTCCTGTAGTTTCAGGAAATGTTTCATTATATAACGAGACACGTGGAACCTCTATCTTCCCTACACCTGTCGTAGGTATGGTTGGTCTTATTGAAGACGTGAGCTATCTAAAAGAGTTTAAACCTAAAGCAGGAGATAAGATTTATTTAGTTGGTGAAACGCGTGATGACTTTGGTGGTAGTCAATTGGAAAAATTGTTGTATGGATCAGTTAATCATGAGTTTGAATCTATTGATTTAAGTGATGAAGTTTCAAAAGGAAAATTAATCAAACAGGCTATTCGTAATGGCATTGCATCTCATGTACAAACAGTTGGTAAGGGCGGCTTATTAGTTACTTTAGCTAAAATTAGTGCCCATTATGATTTAGGTATGCAAGCTCAATTGGATGTTACCAATGCACAATTATTTAGTGAAACTCAAGGACGATATATTGTTGTTGTTAAAGAAGGGCAAACTTTGGATATAGATCAAGCTCAAGAAATTGGGCATTTAACTCATCAGCAGTTATTTGATATATCTAATTCAGACGTAAAAATAAAAGAAAACGTTTCAGATATCAAACAAAAATGGGAAGGGGCTATAGTTCAATGTCTAACTACTCAGGATTAAATGAAGAATGTGGCGTTTTCGGTATTTGGAATCATCCTGAAGCAGCACAGTTAACATATATGGGTCTACATAGTTTACAACACAGAGGTCAAGAAGGTGCAGGTATTGTAGTTTCAAATCACGAAACGCTAAAAGGTGAACGAGGATTAGGCCTATTAACTGAAGCAATTAAAGACGAACATATGTCAAATATAAAAGGTTATCCACATGCGATAGGACATGTTCGTTACGCAACCTCTGGTAATAAAGGCATTGAAAATATTCAACCATTTTTATATCACTTTTATGATATGAGCGTAGGTATATGTCATAACGGTAATTTAATTAACGCTAAATCATTACGTCAAAATTTAGAAGAACAAGGTGCGATTTTCCATTCTTCTTCGGATACTGAAGTCATTATGCACTTAATTCGTCGTAGTAAGGCGCCGACATTTGAAGAGGCATTGAAAGAGAGTTTACGACTCATTAAGGGTGGATTTACTTTTGCCATCCTAACAAAAGATGCGTTGTATGGTGCAGTAGATCCTAATGCTATTCGACCATTAGTAGTTGGAAAAATGGAGAACGGTGCTTATATTTTAGCAAGTGAAACATGTGCGATTGATGTTTTAGGTGCTGAATTTATACAAGATATTCATGCAGGTGAGTATGTTGTTATTACGGATGAAGGTATAGAAGTTAAGACTTACACACGACAAACAACAACTGCAATTTCAGCTATGGAATATATTTATTTTGCGAGACCTGATTCAACGATTGCAGGAAAAAATGTTCATGCGGTACGAAAGGCATCAGGTAAACGGTTAGCACAGGAAAACCCAGCAAAAGCAGATATGGTAATAGGCGTACCTAATTCATCATTATCTGCAGCAAGTGGTTATGCTGAAGAAATAGGCCTACCATATGAAATGGGACTAGTTAAAAATCAATATGTTGCTCGAACTTTTATACAACCTACTCAGGAATTAAGAGAGCAAGGTGTACGTGTGAAACTGTCGGCTGTTAAGGATATTGTTGATGGTAAAGATATCGTACTTGTAGATGATTCGATTGTTCGAGGTACAACGATTAAACGCATAGTTAAAATGCTTAAGGATTCAGGAGCTAACCGCATTCACGTAAGAATTGCTTCTCCCGAATTCATGTTCCCTAGTTTTTATGGTATTGACGTATCTACAACAGCTGAACTCATCTCAGCAAGTAAGTCTCCTGAGGAAATTAAAAATCATATTGGTGCAGATTCTCTTGCTTATTTAAGCGTTGATGGCTTAATCGAGTCTATAGGACTTGATTATGATGCGCCATATCATGGCTTGTGTGTAGAAAGTTTTACAGGTGATTATCCAGCAGGACTTTACGATTATGAGAAAAATTATAAAAAGCATTTAAGTGAACGTCAAAAATCATATATAGCTAATAATAAACATTATTTTGATAGTGAGGGAAATTTACATGTCTAAAGCATATGAGGAATCTGGTGTAAATATTCAAGCAGGATATGAAGCAGTCGAAAGAATAACAAGTCATGTTGAACGTACATTGCGCAAAGAAGTATTAGGTGGTTTAGGTGGATTTGGTGCAACATTTGATTTGTCTCAATTAAAAATGAAAGCGCCAGTTCTGGTATCAGGTACTGACGGTGTGGGTACAAAGTTAAAATTAGCAATTGACTATGGAAAGCATGACACAATTGGTATTGATGCTGTCGCAATGTGTGTAAATGATATTTTAACAACAGGTGCTGAACCTTTATACTTTTTAGACTATATTGCCACGAATAAAGTAGTGCCAAGTACTATAGAGCAAATCGTTAAAGGTATAAGTGACGGTTGCGAACAAACCAATACGGCACTTATAGGCGGTGAAACTGCTGAAATGGGAGAAATGTATCATGAAGGTGAATATGATATTGCTGGTTTTGCAGTAGGAGCGGTAGAGAAAGAGGACTATATTGATGGTTCAAATGTTGAAGAAGGACAAGCAATTATTGGTTTAGCTTCAAGTGGTATTCATTCAAATGGCTATAGTCTAGTTAGAAAAATGATAAAAGAATCAGGAGTTCAATTACATGATCAATTTAATGGTCAAACCTTTTTAGAAACCTTCCTTGCACCAACAAAATTGTATGTAAAGCCTATTCTTGAATTAAAGAAACATATTGATATCAAAGCGATGAGCCATATTACTGGTGGAGGTTTCTATGAAAATATTCCGCGTGCCCTTCCTAAAGGTTTATCAGCAAAAATAGATACACAATCATTCCCAACGTTGGAAGTCTTTAATTGGCTTCAAAAACAGGGCAACATTTCAACGAATGAAATGTATAACATATTTAATATGGGTATTGGATATACAATTATTGTTGACAAAAAAGATGTTCAAACAACATTAACAACGTTACGTGCAATGGATACAACTGCATATGAAATTGGTGAGATTATAAAAGATGATGATACACCTATTCATTTATTGGAGGTAGAATAGTGACCAATATAGCGATTTTTGCCTCAGGATCAGGTAGTAACTTTGAAAATATTGTAAAACATATCCAAACAGGGCAATTATCTGGTATCAATGTAACGGCACTGTATACAGATAATGAAGGGGTACCCTGTATTGATAGAGCTAAAAATTTAAATATTCCAATTCATATTAACAAGCCAAAAGACTTTTCATCCAAATCTTTATATGAACAGCATCTACTTAAATTATTATCCAGTGAGGAAGTTCAGTGGATTGTATTAGCTGGTTATATGAGACTAGTTGGCCAAGACTTATTACAAGCTTATGAAGGACGGATATTAAATATACATCCCTCATTATTGCCTAAATTCAAAGGTTTAGATGCCATAGGTCAAGCGTTAGAAAGTGGAGATACTGTAACTGGATCAACTGTCCATTATGTAGATAGTGGGATGGATACGGGAGAAATTATTGAACAACAGCAATGTGATATAAAACCGGACGATACTAAAGAACAATTAGAAGATAGAGTAAAACATTTAGAATATGAACTTTATCCAAGAGTTATAGCTAAAATCATTAAATAGAGGAGTATCTTATAGAATGAAAAAAGCAATATTAAGCGTTTCTAATAAAAGTGGAATTGTAGAGTTTGCAAAAGCATTAACTAATTTAGACTATGAACTGTATTCTACGGGTGGTACAAAACGTGTATTAGAAGATGCGAATATCAATATTAAGTCCGTGTCAGAATTAACACAATTTCCAGAGATTATGGATGGTCGTGTTAAAACACTACATCCAGCAGTCCATGGTGGTATTTTAGCTGATCGTGATAAAGAACATCATTTAGAGCAATTACGAGAACAACATATTGATTTAATTGATATGGTAGTAGTCAACCTATATCCTTTCCAACAGACTGTTGCTCAACCTGACGTAACAGAAACTGATGCAATAGAAAATATTGATATTGGTGGACCTACAATGTTAAGAGCAGCTGCTAAAAACTTTAAACATGTTACAACTATCGTACATCCTTCCGATTACAACGAGGTAATTGAGAGAATTAAAAATCATCAATTGGACGAAGCATATAGAAAATCGCTAATGGTTAAAGTTTTCCAACATACAAATGAATATGATCATGCTATTGTTAACTATTTCAAAGACAATAAAGAAACACTAAGATATGGCGAAAATCCTCAACAATCTGCATATTTTGTTAGAACATCTGATAGCAAACATACGATTGCGGGTGCAAAACAATTACATGGTAAACAATTGAGTTTTAATAATATTAAAGACGCAGATGCAGCACTCAGTTTAGTAAAAAAATTCAACGAGCCAACTGCTGTAGCAGTAAAACATATGAACCCGTGTGGAGTAGGAATTGGACAGTCGATTGATGAAGCATTTCAACATGCATATGAAGCGGATAATCAATCAATATTTGGCGGAATTATAGCATTGAATAGAACGGTAGATGTTAAATTAGCTGAAGCATTACATTCTATCTTTTTAGAAGTAGTTATCGCACCTCAATTTACTGAGGAAGCTTTAAAAATATTGACACAAAAGAAAAATATTCGTTTATTACAAATAGATATGACAATTGATAACGCTGAACAAGAATTTGTTTCCGTTTCAGGTGGTTACTTAGTACAAGATAAAGATAATAAAGATGTGACTCGAAATGACATGACTGTTGCTACCGACATTCAACCTACAGAAGCACAGTGGGAAGCTATGCTCCTAGGTTGGAAAGTTGTAAGTGCCGTTAAGAGTAATGCAGTGATATTGAGTAACAACAAACAAACAGTTGGTATAGGTGCAGGGCAAATGAATCGTGTAGGTTCCGCTAAAATTGCAATCGAAAGAGCAATAGAAATTAACGATAATGTTGCGCTTGTTTCAGATGGTTTCTTCCCAATGGGAGATACAGTTGAATATGCTGCCGAACATGGTATTAAGGCAATTATTCAACCAGGTGGTTCAATTAAAGATCAAGATTCCATTGATATGGCTAATAAATATGGCATTACAATGGTTATGACAGGTATGCGTCATTTTAAACATTAATTTTTGAAAAGAAAGGGGTAATCTATTGAAAGTTTTAATAGTTGGAGCTGGTGGACGTGAACATGCATTAGCTTCTAAAATCAATCAATCTCCAATTGTAGATAAGGTTTACGCGATTCCAGGAAATGATGCAATGGTCAATATTGCTGAAGTGCACAGTGAAATTGCTGAATCAGATCATCAAGCTATTTTACATTTTGCTCAGCATAACGCAATTGATTGGGTAATCATTGGGCCTGAACAACCTTTAATAGATGGGTTAGCTGATTTATTAAGAAATGCAAATATTAAAGTGTTTGGTCCAGGACAAGATGCCGCTCAAATTGAAGGTTCAAAATTATTTGCCAAGCAATTAATGGACAAATATCGTATTCCTACAGCAGAATATAAAGAAGTAAGTTCACGTAACGAGGCGTTGCAATATGTTGAAACTTGTGATTTACCAATCGTAATAAAGAAAGACGGTTTAGCAGCAGGTAAAGGGGTTATTATTGCTTTTACGAGAGAAGACGCATTAGAAGGGGTCAAAAAAATTTATCAAGAAGAAAAAGGGAAAGTCGTTTTCGAAAGTTATTTAGAAGGAGAAGAGTTTTCTTTAATGACTTTTGTAAATGGAGATTATGCGGTTCCTTTCGACTGTATTGCTCAAGATCATAAGCGAGCATTTGATAATGATCAAGGACCAAATACTGGTGGGATGGGCGCATATTGCCCTGTACCCCACATTGATGCATCTGTTCTTGAACAAACCAATAAGGAGATTGCTCAACCTATTGCTAAAGCTATGGCACAAGAAGGTCATGACTTCTTCGGATTACTATATATTGGTGCAATTTTAACAAAAGATGGACCTAAAGTTATTGAATTTAATGCACGTTTTGGTGATCCTGAAGCACAAGTATTATTAACACGTTTAGAAAGTGACTTAATGCAACTCATTATCGATTTGGAAAATTGCCAACCCATTCATTTTAACTGGAAAGATGAAGCTGTTGTAGGAGTAATGCTAGCATCTAAAGGATACCCTGGTTCATATGAAAAAGGGCATGAAATAAGTGGTTTTAATCTAGATTCTCATTATTATGTGAGTGGATTAAAGAAAGAAGGTCAATGTTTTGTGAATTCTGGTGGAAGAGTTATCCTAGCTATAGGGGAAGGTCCAACAGTTGAAAAAGCACAAGCAAATGCATATGAACATGCACGACAAATAAAAAGTGATAATCTTTTTTATCGTAATGATATTGGGAATAAAGCCATCACTAAGTAAAATTGATTGTTCAATTTGAAATAAAGTCCTTCGTTGATTGGATAAGATCAACGAAGGACATTTTTTATGATTTCTATTTACATTGGAATAAAATGAATATTTACTTTTAATTAAATATTTGGTGTATGATTATTAGTCTAATTGTCCAAAACGGACATCATGAATACCAGTAATTGGAAGGTATGATGATAAGACAAATGACAAAGTAATGATAATTAATATACAAGCAATAAATACGATATCTTTATATGAAAATGGTACCCGATAGTAGTATGTTCTCGGACCATCTTTAAAACCTTTAGACTCCATTGCAACTGAAAGTTGATGTGCACGTCGAATATTTTGACTTAATAAAGGTATGACTAAATGGTTAAGACGCTTGATTCCTTTATAGTTAGATGCATCTATCATTTGATAACGCATTTTTAGGGAACGTCTTAATTGAATAAGAGAACTTATTATAAGTGGAACCATTCTAATCGCTGCCATAAAAGCATAAGCAAACTTTGGCTTTACCTTTAAATGTTGCATTAAACTATAAAAAATCATTACAATTTGTGAAGTCAATGCGATTAGTATACCAAACATTGAAACGGTAATTGTTCTCATAGATAGATGAAGACCTCGTACAATACTTTCTGTACTTATTTGCAAAATACCAAATTTTACAAGCATATGTTCTCCATCACCATATAAAATCATAAATAATGATGACATCAAGGCAAAGAGGGTTGTAACTAAAATAAATATTGCAGTTATTTTAAATTCTGTACCGTTAAATAAAAGTAAGAACATAAACATTAATATGACGATATAAATCATAAAGTCGAAGTTATGGATAAATATAATGAAAAAGAATAATGCGATACCTAAAAGTAACTTAGTAATAATATTTACATCATCAACGAAGGTGTGGCGTTTTTTCCATCTTTCAAACAATGTGTTCACCTTCCATTTCTTTAAGACATCCATCTTCCACGCGTAATCGTCTTGTTGGATATCGTTTAATAATTTCTGGATCATGTGTCACCATGATAATTGTTTGACCTTGATTAACGCGTTCTTGAAATAACTTAATAAGTTGAAATGTATTATGACTATCTAGGCCGAATGTTGGTTCATCTAGTAAAATAATCTCTGCCTTTGAACTTAATGCTGTTGCAACACTTAAACGACGCTTTTGGCCTGTTGATATTTCAAAAGGATGATGATCCTTAACTTGATCTAAATGTAATAATTTTAACAGATCCATGGTTTCATCATTCGCATGCTTAGGATCTAAATGATTATAATGAATATACACTTCATCATAAACAGAATTAGTAATAAATTGTAATTCAGGGTTCTGATATACCAAATACATATGCTTTGCCGCTTGTTTAATTTTAGATAATAATTGATCGCGATAAAACATGTCACCTTTATATTTAATCAGTTGTAACATAGCTTCTAGTAAAGAGGTTTTACCAGCACCATTTTTACCAGTGATTGTTAACCATTCACCTGAATACAGTTTAAACTCCTTGGATGAAAAAAGTGTCTTTTTACCTCTAATAATTTGCCCGTCGTCAAAATGAAATAAGAGGTTCTTTGTTTGATTAGGTAATGGGATGGGGCGTGGTGCACTGTGCCATGCTCTAGGGTGCCAAACTCCATATTCAGTTAATAACGCTTCATAATGATCTAAGATTTGTTCTGGGGTGTCGTCAGCAACAATTTCACCATCATAATTTAATAACAATACGCGGTCAACATGTTGCCAAATATGTTCAACCTTATGCTCAACAATTAAAACTGTTTGATCTTCCCAAAGATTGATTAATTTCTTCCATAAATCTTCAGTTGCTTTCACGTCGAGCATTGCAGTAGGCTCATCTAAAAAAAGTGTCTTTGATTTTTGTAGTATTGTTTCAACAATAGCTAACTTCTGTTTCATGCCACCACTTAGATTATTGACATATGTTTTATGAGTAACATTAAGGTCTACAGACTTTAGTGCGTCTTCGATTTCTTGATCCATCTCACTTCTAGGAATATTTCTATTTTCTAAAACAAATGCAAGTTCTTCATATACTTTTGGCATACAAAATTGATTATCTGGATCTTGAAATATAACGCCACTATCATGATCAATATTCAATTCATCATATTTCATCGGAAGTTCAATTAAATTAGGTACTATTCCACTTAATACATTAAGTAATGTGCTTTTACCTGATCCGGAAGGACCGAGTAAAAGCACTTTTTCTTTATTTTTAATCTCAAGATTTAAGTTATCGAATATTTTCCTATCACCATTCGGATACTTTAAACGTAAATTTTTAACACGTAACAATTAAAAAATCCCCTTATAGGTTATCGTAATCTTGTTGTGATGCTGGTCTAAAGAATTTAGTTACACCGGTTTTATCTAATGCTTTGACAATCCAGTATGAAACTAAACCAGCTAATACAATTCCGCTAATTGAACGGAAAACTATAAATAGTAGTAAGTTCCATCCAGCAACTTCGTTTAAGTAACCATAGAAGTAATCCACTGGGAAAGAGATTAAAGCAGTTGCTAACCCAGCTAGCATTGCTACAGCAGCAGAACGTGATTTGTATTTAAAAATAGCAAATATAATTTCACAAGCCAATCCCTGTAATATCGCATATATGATAGTAGGTATATCAAATTTTCCCATAACAATCGTTTCACCAGCTCCAGCTGCGATTTCTGCTAATAATGCTATACCTGGCTTAGGAATGATTAAGTAACAAACGACTGCTGCCATAAACCATACACCATATGTAAGTTGTTCTAAGTGAATACCCGCAACTTGTACAATATTGTAAACAAACCACCATAAGTTATAAATGATGGCAAATACTACTGAAATTAAAACTGTCACAAGAATTTCAGATAGTTTCAAACCTTTTGACATAAAAAACATCCTCCTAAAAAACGCACAACCTTCTCTAGGAAAGTTGTGCGTCAGAAGCTACATCTAATCATAATCCATTAGATTAGATGTATAACAACACTTTCCTACGCTAGTAACTAGCTAGATCAGGTTCGAAGGGTTTGAGGTTGGCCTCATCTCAGTAAAGAATACACCCCTAGTGCGTTCAATTATTTAATTAATTTAAATGTATGATTTTTATCATATATTGTCAAGGTTCTTTCGAGTATTGTTATTTAAATGAGAAATATATTTACTATTTTAGAGATGAATTGCAATAAATGTGTATCGAAGTAAAATTTATAGAATTAATGATTTAAATTTTTCTAACCAGTCTTTAATTTGATATTAAAAATAGCTAAATAAAAATGATTAGTATAGTTTTAAGTAAACTAAATTAAAAAATAACCAATTGTTTGTGTTATTACACAATGAGGAGTAAAATATACTTGAAAGCGATATCATATAGATTTTCAAACTTTATCTAATTGGAGTGATGTTTCTATGTATTATACAAATAGTAATTACGAAGCGTTTGCTCGACCTAAAAAACCTGAAAATGTTGATAGTAAATCAGCCTATTTAATAGGGTCTGGATTAGCTTCTTTAGCTGCAGCATGTTTTTTAATTAGAGATGGACAAATGAAAGGCGAGAATATCCATATTTTAGAAGAGTTAGATATCTCAGGCGGAAGTTTAGATGGCATCAATATGGAGCATCATGGCTATGTAGTACGTGGTGGCAGAGAAATGGAAAATCATTTTGAATGCTTATGGGATTTATTCAGAAGTATACCATCACTTGAGCAAACTAATGCTTCTGTGTTAGACGAGTTTTATTGGTTAAATAAAGAAGACCCTAATTATTCTAAATGTAGAGCGATTGAAAGTGGAGGTAAGCGTATTGATACTGATGGTGATTTTACATTAACAAAAAAAGCAATTAAAGAAATTTTAAATTTATGTTTGATGAAAGAAGAAGATTTAGACGATGTTAAAATCACTGATGTCTTTTCAAGAGACTTTTTAAATTCTAATTTTTGGCTTTATTGGAAAACAATGTTTGCATTCGAGCCATGGCATTCAGCGATGGAGATGCGTAGATATCTTATGCGTTTTGTGCATCATATTGGTGGTTTAGCAGATTTTAGTGCATTAAAATTTACTAAGTATAATCAATATGAATCTTTAGTATTACCGATGATAGAATATCTAAAATCACATAGCGTGAACTTTGAATTTGGAGTACAAGTGAATAATATTTTAGTTGATGCAACACCATCTACTAAAATTGCTAGAGAAATCATTTTAACTAGAGATGATAAAGAAGAATCTATCCCGTTGACAGTTAATGACTTGGTATTTGTTACTAATGGAAGTATTACCGAAAGTTCAACCTATGGTGATAATGACCACCCTGCTCCTATAACACATTCTTTAGGTGGTAGTTGGACATTATGGAAAAACTTAGCTAATCAAAGTCCTGAATTCGGAAGACCTGAGAAATTCTGTGATCACATTCCAGCTAAAAGTTGGTTCGTATCAGCAACGGCAACAACAGATAATAAAAAAATAATCTCATATATCGAACAATTATGTAAAAGAGATGTTTTATCAGGTCGGACAGTCACAGGCGGTATCATTTCTGTCGCTAATTCGAGTTGGCAACTTAGTTTTACAGTGAACCGTCAGCAACAATTTAAGAAACAACCTAAAAATCAAGTTAGTGTATGGATTTACGCATTATACTCTGACGAAAAAGGAGACTTCATTAAAAAGCCAATCACGGAATGTACTGGTAGTGAAATCTGTCAAGAATGGTTATATCATATGGGTGTTCCCCAAGAGGAAATTGTTGAATTAGCTCAATCAGAATGTAACACGATTCCTGTTTATATGCCATATGTAACTGCATATTTCATGCCTAGAGCATACAAAGATCGACCGTTAGTAGTACCGAATGGCTCTAAAAATTTAGCATTTATTGGAAACTTTGCAGAAACAGCACGGGATACTGTATTCACTACAGAATATTCAGTTAGAACAGCTATGGAAGCAGTTTATCAATTGTTGGATGTTGATAGAGGTGTACCTGAAGTTTATGCCTCCGAATTTGATGCACGCGTACTGATGGATGCATTTTATGAATTAAATGATCGTAAATCTTTACATGAACTTGTTAATAAAAACTTTATTAAAAGATCAGTATTAAATACAGTGCTGAAGAAAATACGTGGTACTTTCATTGAAGAATTGTTACGTAAACATAAATTACTATAGTGTAATTAAATGATAAATATAACTGTCGTCCAAGATATAGAATTTTGGCGACAGTTTTTTCTATCAATGATATTAATAATGATTTAAGAGCTATGACGCAAATCCTGCGAAAAAGTAGTCGTAAAATTGTTGTGTAATTTCTTTAGGATAAATAAATATTCTGCTGAATTTTACATAAATGTCAACTGTGAAATAAAAAAGGTTAAATAATAACGTAGATTTGTATTAAAAGAAATTATTATAATGATAATCATAGATGAACGCCTTTATTAGTACAGAAAAAAGACAATTTCTATCAAAATTTTAATAGAAATTGTCTTTTTATATTACTTATGAACTCAATGATTCAACGATTTAAATGCTAATAAATCATCTTATTATCTAGCATAAACACTTATATCATTAGTGAAATTAATCTAGTGTATCTTGAATATCTTTCTTTGTTTGTTCGATATCATCTGTTTTTTCTTCGTTTTGTTCTTTAAGTTTTTCTTCTACTTCTTTGGCTTTTTCTGCTGATTTTTTTCGAATTCTTTATTTGTCATAAAAATTCACCTCTTTAATAGGATTTCAGTTTACACAAATGTTTTACCCCGTTATTCTATTAATAAACGTTTGTAGGACTATAGATGTATTTCATGATATTTTAAAGACAATTAAACAATCTTCATATATAATAATTTTGAGGTGAACAGTATGTCTTTTCTTAGGAAACACACCGAAATTATATTTAGTTATATCATCGGTATCGTTTCACTTTTTACAGGTCTCATTATTTTTATTAACTTACCTTTAATCAAACAATTTAAAGGTGACAAAAAGGTTGATACGCATGTGCATAACGTATGGGAATTCCTAAATGCCTTTTTTGCCGAGATTATAAAAGTGATGAGTAAATTTATTGGTGGCTTTCCAATTACAAGTGCCATAGTAATCATCGTATTTGGTATTCTAGTGATGCTGTTAGGTCACACTTTATTTAGAACTATTAAATACGATTATGACATTTCAATTTTCTTTTTAGTTATTGGCATTATGTACTTTATCATTACATTATTGCTAATGACACAAGTGTATGGCTTTTTTGCTATCGTCTTTATTATTCCTTTTACAGTTCATATTGGTTACATAGTTTATAAAGATGAGTTGAACCAAGACAATCGAAAGAACCATTATATGTGGATTATTGTAACTTATGGAATGAGTTATCTTATTACCCAAATTTCGCTATATGGACGTATTGACGCAAATGAAATTGAATCAATTGATATTTTAAGTGTAAATACATTCTTCATTATTATGTGGCTATTAGGTCAGATGGCTATATGGAATTTCTTATTCCTAAGACGTTCATTACCACTCACTAAAGAAGAATTAGGCGAAGAGGAACCTGAACTTTCAAGAACTAATAAAGGCAATGTATCTAATCAAACTAAAGTTCACTTAAAACAACTACAAAATAAGACAACCGAGTATGCACGTAAGACTAGAAGAAGTGTTGATTTAGATAAAATTAGAGCCAAAAGGGACAAATTTAAGCAAAAAATTAACAGCATAGTAGATATACAAGAGGACGATATTCCAAGTTGGATGAAAAAACCTAAATGGGTTAAACCTATGTATGTTCAATTGTTTTGTGGTGTAATTATTCTGTTTTTTGCTTTTCTAGAATTTAATAATAGAAACGCATTATTCTTAACTGGTGAATGGGAGTTATCACAAACGCAATATGTAGTTGAATGGGTAACATTATTATTGCTACTTTTCATTATTATTATTTATATTGCAACTACATTAACTTATTATTTAAGGGATAAATATTATTATTTACAACTCTTTATGGGCAGTATTTTATTCTTTAAATTTCTTACAGAATTTATCAATATTATGGTACATGGATTATTATTATCAATTTTCATTACGCCAATTTTATTATTAATGCTTATTGCAATGATTGTTGCTTATTCTTTACAGTTGAGAGAAAAATAAATAGGTTAAATTTGATTTATAACAACTAATCATTGGTGAAAATACTTAACTTTTCAAATCAATAATTGTATTTATCTAACTTTATATTCAATGACCAGTAAGAAATATCACAGAAAGGTTTCTATGTGAGCAATACATTTCATGGGTGGGATAGTGAATTCAGAATGAATTTCGTCCCACTCTTTTTCTGTGTGATTCACTAAAGTTATTTGTTAAAATGATGTTGAAATTATATGGTGTTAACTGATTTACAAAACAAAATTATCATAACTAACAGTGATAAAAATTAAGAGAGGTATTCATTTATGAAACTTGCTACGCTAAATAAAGGCAAAGAAACAAAGTATTTAAACCACTATCCATTAATAGATGAAGAAGATTTATTTGAACATGATCATCTTAAAGAAGGTGATTTGATAACACTGGTGACAGAGCAACAACAATATATAGCTACTGGATATATTGGAAGACAACATAAAGGATTAGGATGGGTATTGAGTTATAATCAAAATGAAGAGATTAACACTTTGTTTTTTAAACGTTTATTTGAAGCTGCATTAGAAGAGCGACAATACTATTTCAACATAGAAGGTACAAATGCATTTAGATTATTTAATGCTGAAGGTGACGGTGTAGGTGGTCTGACAATTGATAATTATAACGGACATCTTTTAATTCAATGGTATTCGAAAGGAATATATAAATTTAGATTTCCTATCTTAGAAGCAATCAAAGAGGTATATGAATACATTTCAATTTTTGAGAAAATGCGTTTTAAAGGTACTTCCTACACTGGTGGCTTTGTAGAAGGTAATGCTCCTGAATTTCCTATCGTTGTAGAAGAAAATTTTACCTTTTATAATGTAGACCTAAACGATGGTCTTATGACTGGTATATTTTTAGATCAAAAAGAAGTTAGAAAAAAATTAAGAGATCAGTTTTCAGAAAGACGATACGTACTTAACTTATTCAGTTACACTGGAGCGTTTTCAGTAATAGCAGCTGAAAATGCAAACTCAACAACAAGTGTAGACTTAGCAAATCGCTCTAGAGGGCTAACTGAAGAAAATTTTGGTTTAAATGGTATTAATCCTAAATCTCAATATATTTATGTTATGGATACGTTTGATTTTTATAATTATGCAGGACGACATGGACATCAATACGATACAATTGTTATTGATCCACCTAGCTTTGCGAGAAATAAGAAAAAAACATTCTCTGTTCAAAAAGATTATAATTTATTAATTGAAGGAGCCCTTAACATTTTATCGCCAGGAGGTACATTACTATTATGTACGAATTCAAGTGCATTTTCTCTTAAGGCATTTAAAAACGTAATAAAGAAAACATTAGCCCAAAATAATATTGAATATGAAATAAATGAAGTAATGGGGTTACCTAAAGATTTTAAAACTCATCCTCACTACAAACCTTCAAAATATTTAAAAGCAGTATTTGTAACAATAAAACATTAATTTTCTATAAATATGGGTATAAATCACTGTTGAAATTTTATTTGAAAGGATGTCATTATATGGGAATTAGAAGTAAACTAACTAATAATATTACAAATAAAGTAGGGAACTCATTATTGAACATAGAGGAAATTAAAGAGAAAGGTGATTTGCCAACTACACAGGAAGAACTTAGACAACGCAGAGAAAGAGCTGAAACTTTAGTTAAAAAGAAATCGCTACTTTCCTCCGGTGCTAGTATTGTCCCTATTCCAGGACTTGATTTTGGAGTAGATCTTAAATTAATGAGAGATATTATAGAGGATGTAAATAAAATTTATGGTTTAGATCACGATCAAGTTAATTCATTGAGTGATCAAGTGAAAGAAAGAATTATGTCTGCAGCGGCAATTCAAGGAAGTCAATTTATTGGACGTAAGGTATCTGAGGCGTTGCTTAAAGTTGTGATTAAAGATGTAGCTAAACGAGCAGCTGCCAAACAAACAAAATGGTTCCCGTTTGTTGGGCAAGCTGTATCTGCATCCATTAGCTATTATTTTATGAGCAAATTGGGTAAAGATCATATTAATAAATGTGAAAAAGTTATCAATAACTTATAGAAGTGTTATAATCGTCTCGAGGTGCAAAATTTATATGTTGAAAACGATTTTAAACGAATTGAATTTAGCTATAGGTTTTGGTAAAGTTAAGTTGTAAATATTTTGTTAGATTGTAATAATATTGAAGATTCTAACTGTACAAAGGAGAGTTTAATATGGAACAAAAATCATATGTAATCACAGACGAAACAGGGATTCATGCTCGCCCTGCTACAATGCTAGTACAAACTGCATCAAAATTTGATTCAGATATTCAATTAGAATATAACGGGAAGAAAGTTAATTTAAAATCAATCATGGGTGTAATGAGCTTAGGTGTAGGTAAAGATGCTGAAATAACTATTTATGCTGACGGTAGCGATGAAACTGACGCAATTCAATCTATCACTGATGTCTTATCAAAAGAAGGTTTAGCTGAATAATTATGTCTAAATTAATTAAAGGGATTGCTGCATCAGATGGTGTGGCAATCGCAAAAGCTTACTTAATTGTAGAGCCAGACTTATCCTATGACAGTAACGAAAAAGTTACTGACATAGAAAGTGAAGTTGAAAAGTTTAATGACGCTATCGAAGCTTCAAAAATCGAATTAACTAAAATAAGAAATAATGCCGAAGCTCAATTAGGTGCTGATAAAGCAGCGATTTTTGATGCACATTTACTTGTTTTAGATGATCCAGAATTAATACAACCCATTCAAGACAAAATTAGAAATGACAAAGTCAATGCTGCAACTGGTTTGGATGAAGTAACGACACAATTTATTTCTATTTTTGAGTCAATGGATAATGAATACATGAAAGAACGTGCAGCTGATATCAGAGATGTTTCTAAACGTGTATTGGCTCATATTCTAGGTGTAGATTTACCTAATCCTAGTTTAATCAATGAAAGTGCTGTCATTGTAGGTAATGACCTCACACCTTCAGATACAGCACAGTTAAATAAAGAATTTGTTCAAGGTTTTGTAACTAATATCGGTGGTAGAACAAGCCACTCTGCAATTATGAGTCGTTCATTAGAGATTGCAGCTGTTGTCGGTACTAAATCTATCACTGAAGAAGTTAAACAAGGTGATATGATTATTGTAGATGGTATGTCCGGAGATGTTATCATAGATCCTACAGAAGATGAGTTAATTGCTTATCAAAATAAACGTGAGCGTTTCTTTGAAGATAAGAAAGAACTTCAAAAATTGCGCGATGCTGATACAGTAACAGTTGACGGTGTTCATGCTGAACTAGCTGCTAATATTGGTACTCCAGATGACTTATCAGGAGTTATTGATAACGGTGCACAGGGGATAGGTTTATACCGTACAGAATTCTTGTACATGGGTAGAGACCAAATGCCTACTGAGGAAGAACAATTCGAGGCTTATAAAAAGGTACTTGAAACTATGGACGGTAAACGTGTAGTTGTACGTACTTTAGATATTGGCGGAGATAAGGAGCTTCCATACTTAGATTTGCCTAAAGAAATGAATCCATTCTTAGGTTATCGTGCGATACGTTTATGTTTAGCACAGCCGGAAATCTTTAGACCACAATTACGTGCATTACTACGTGCTTCAGTCTATGGGAAATTGAATATTATGTTCCCAATGGTAGCAACAATTAAAGAATTCCGTGACGCTAAATCAATGCTTCTTGAAGAGAAAGAAAATCTTCTTCGCGAAGGTTACGAAGTTTCAGATGATATTGAATTAGGTATTATGGTTGAAATTCCAGCTACCGCGGCACTTGCTGATGTATTTGCTAAAGAAGTAGATTTCTTTAGTATAGGAACGAATGACTTAATTCAATACACATTAGCTGCTGACCGTATGTCTGAACGAGTTTCATACTTATATCAACCATATAATCCTTCAATTTTACGATTAGTTAAACAAGTTATTGAAGCTTCTCATAAAGAAGGTAAATGGACTGGTATGTGTGGTGAAATGGCTGGAGATCAAACAGCTGTGCCTTTATTATTAGGTTTAGGTTTAGATGAGTTCTCAATGAGTGCGACTTCTATCCTAAAAGCTAGAAGACAAATCAATGGTTTAAGTAAAAATGAAATGGCTGAACTTGCTAATAGAGCTGTTGAATGCTCAACGCAAGAGGAAGTCGTTGATTTAGTTAACCAATTAGCTAAATAATTGACTTTAAAAAGAATATTTTAAGAGTCTGGGACATAAAGTTCTTAGACAAGAAAAAGACAATTTCTATTGAAATAATATAGAAATTGTCTTTTTATAATTGTTTAAATTATATTCGTTTGTTGAATTGCTATTTTTCAAAATATGTCCTATATTTTTCATTTTGTTAATATATTATATTTATTTAATAAATTATTTAAAGGCGAGGATTTTGTTTAGCTAGTCTGAAAATTTGAAATTAAACACGCATAAAATAATAAATAGAAATTAAGGTGTAATATTCAATTCATCATTCAATTTTTCCATATCTACTTGATACATTGGCATCCCTTTAAGCAAAATAAAAGGTGTAGCAAAAGCATCGTAATTCATCATTTCATTTTTATATTTTTGGTTTTTGATATTTTTTTCTGTAAATTTTATATTTTTATTTACTAAATAATTTTTAATAAAAGCACAAGGTGGACAGTCATCTTGTGTATAAATAATCACTGTATCAGTCATACATTACATCCTCTCATGATTTATCTTACCACACTATATAAAAAATGAGACGTCATTTCAACTTTGTGAACGTTGTGTGAAAAGACATAAAATCGTCACAGTGATTTAAAGCAATTTAATTTAGTTCAATAGTACTAAGGACTTATAATTCTAATCACTTGTCACTCCAATAACTAAAAAAATGAAGGGTGATTAATAGATGGATTCAGTAGAAATAGCTCGATTGTTGACGGGTATGACACTTGCAGTGCATATCATATTTGCAACAATTGGTGTTGGTATGCCACTTATGTTTGCAATAGCAGAGTTTATTGGCATAAAGAAAAATGATGCGAATTATATCACATTGGCTAAAAGATGGTCGAAAGGCTACACGATAACCGTTGCTGTTGGAGTCGTTACAGGTACTATTATTGGTTTACAACTTTCACTTGTCTGGCCAACATTTATGAAAATGGGCGGTCATGTTATCGCATTACCACTATTCATGGAAACTTTTGCATTCTTTTTTGAAGCAATCTTTTTAAGTATTTATTTATACACTTGGGAAAGATTTAAAAATAAATGGACACATTTTTTCATATCTATACCCGTTATTATAGGAGGTTCATTCTCAGCATTCTTTATTACATCAGTCAATTCATTTATGAATACCCCAGCTGGTTTTGAAATTAAAAATGGTCGTATGGTAAATGTTCAGCCATTAGAAGCAATGTTTAATTCATCGTTTATGGTTCGTGCTTTACATGTAGTTGCAACTGCAGGTATGACGATGGCGTTTATATTAGCAGCCATCGCAGCGTTTAAATTATTACGTCATAATCATACAGAAGATAGAACATACCATACAAAAGCTCTTAATTTAAGCATGATTGTTGGATTCATCAATACCGTTCTTTCGATGATTGCAGGAGATTTATCTGCTAAATTTTTACACAAAGTTCAACCAGATAAGCTTGCAGCATATGAATGGCATTATGATACGCAATCTCATGCGAATTTAGTTCTTTTCGGTGTATTAAATGAAAAAACACATGAAGTTTCAGGAGCACTAGAGATTCCCGGATTACTTAGTTTTTTAGCAGATAATAGCTTTAATACAAAAGTTAAAGGTTTAAATGAATTTCCTAAAAATGAATTACCTCCTATGATAGTGCATTACTTTTTCGATTTGATGGTATCAATGGGAATATTCTGTTTTATCATTTCAGGACTATATATGTTATTTTTAATTGTTAAAAAGTTACGTAAATATGTAACTAGTAATATGATGTTATACGCTATCTTGTTAACTGGTCCTGCATCAATGTTAGCGATAGAATTTGGTTGGTTCTTAACTGAAATGGGTCGTCAACCGTGGATTATACGAGGATATATGCGCGTATCAGAAGCTGCTACCCAGGCGGGGGGAATCACATTAGTAACGACGCTATTCGGTTTACTATATCTTTTATTACTAGTTACTTCGGCTTATTTACTAATTAGAATGTTTAAAAATCAACCTGCTTATAAAGATGTAGAAAAAGTGATTAAAGAGAGAGGTGAAACAAAATGATTTACGCTTATATCGGTATAACAGTATTATGGGTATTTTTATTTTGTTATATTATTATCGCCTCCATTGATTTTGGTGCAGGATTTTTCGCATTGCATTCTAAAATGACAGGTAATGAGAAAAAGGTTAATCATTTAATCCATAGATACCTCAATCCAGTTTGGGAAGTTACAAATGTCTTTTTCGTTTTCTTTTTTGTAGGATTTATAGGTTTTTTTCCTGATTCTGCTAAATACTTAGGAACAGTTTTATTAGTACCCGGATCAATAGCTTTAATTCTTATTTCTATACGAAGTAGTTTTTATGCTTTTGAAAATTATGGTCAAGATACTAAACTGCCCTGGATTGTATTATATGGTTTAACAGGGCTGTTAATTCCAGCTTCTCTAGCAACTGCTCTAACAATTTCAGAAGGTGGTTATATCTATGAGCATGGCACACATATTGATTTAGACTGGATACAATTATTATTAAGTCCATTTGCATGGTCTGTAGTATTCTTAGCCATTGTTTCAGTTCTTTATATTTCATCAGGTTTTTTAACATATTATGCTCATAAAGCAAATGATCAACCTGCTTATGATATGACACGACAATGGCATATTTTTTGGGGGCCACCTATGATTGTGATTTCATTATTTGTTTTCTTATCTCTTAGAATTCAAAATTCTGATCACTTTAGAACTGCTATTTTTAATTATTGGAGGATGTTTGCAATCAGCTTTATATTTTTTATAATAGCTGGATTACTGACTATATTTAAAAAGAAACACGGTCTAGCTTTTATCATGGTTATATTGCAAATGTTATTTGCATTCTTTGGCTACGGAATGAGTAAACTTCCATATTTACTTTATCCGTTTATTAAAATTACAGACTCCCATGTCAATCCGGAAATGGGATTATCATTAGTTATTGTTTTTGTTTTAGGTTTACTTTTATTAATTCCATCGTTAATATTATTATTAAGATTATTTGTTTTCGACAAAGCATATGTGGAAGGAAAGAAATAATAAGACTCTGAGGAATGTTAGTAATCATTCCTCTTTTATATAGTGGAGGACGAATATGGATAAAGAGTATGTCGTAATTGGACTAGGGCGTTTTGGTGGTAGTATTGTTAGAGAACTTAACGCATTAGACATGGATGTTATGGCTATTGATAGAGACGAAAATCGTGTTAACGAATATAGTGATATAGCAACACATGCAGTTGTTGCTGATACAACTGATGAGGCAGTAATGAAGAGTTTAGGAATACGTAATTTCGATCATGTTATTGTCGCTATTGGTGAGAATATACAATCTAGTACACTAACGACGTTAATTCTTAAAGAATTAGGTGTTAAAAAGGTTACTGCTAAAGCCCAAAATGATTATCATGCTAAGATTTTAAATAAAATAGGTGCCGATACTGTTGTGCACCCTGAAAGAGATATGGGAAGACGTATTGCTCATAATGTTGCTAGTGCTAGTGTCCTTGACTACTTGGAACTTGCTGATGAGCATTCAATCGTTGAATTAAAATCTACAGAAAAAATGGCAGGACAAACAATTATTGAATTAGATATTCGAGCTCAATATGGTATTAACATTATAGCAATTAAAAGAGCTAAAGAATTTATAGTCTCTCCAGACCCTAACATCAATATTGAAATAGGAGACATTTTAATTATGATTGGTCATGATAATGACTTAGGTCGCTTTGAAAAAAATATAAGCAAGTAAATGTTTGCATATCCAATTTCAAATTGATGTATGTGTACATTATAAGCGAATTGTTAAAAAGTGAAATTTGTTTCTTTTTATTTTTAAAACATTGTAATTGAAAACTAGTTTATAATGTTGAATCTTTTTTAGTATTTAAATAGATTAATAAAATTGTATTATTTTAAGCTTAGACATAACAAAGTACACTTAATTATTTGAACTTCTATGTAAATGTTATTCCTAAAACTTGATAAGTGAATAAAAATATTTCAAAATTATAAAAAGAAAACTGGGACATTAATTCCTAAAAAAGCAGTAAGATATTTTCTAATTGAAAATTACCTTACTGCTTTTCTCTATTTATACAATACTTAGTATTGAAAGACATGCCTTGTGAATAAAGGTTATAATATGACTTAATTTACTATACTAATAGAAACTTCAATACTCATCTTCATAAATGATATGTCTAGATATGTGAATGATAAAATTGAAACAATTATAGATACTGAATTTAATGAAATTGAATATCATTGTGATGCAATCTATTATATCATCGTAAAATATTGTTAAAAGTAGTTCTATATGTCTACACATAATCTGTATTTTTTGATTGGAATATAGAAATATTACTTTAAGAAACTTTCTGAACCTAAACCAAAAACAATTGGCTAGTTATAGAAGGAATATGATTTGTATTAAAGGAACTTATATAAGTAAGATAGTATATCAACAAGCTTATTATAGTTTGAAAATTATAAAAGAGACAATTTCTATATGAAATAATATAGAAATTGTCTCTTTTTACTAGTTTAAGAACTTTTAGCTCTAAACTCCTTTTTGTAAGAAATTCAAAGATAAAAGATATAATCTCAAATCGTATTAAATAAATAATTCAAAATAATTAATTACTACTAAAAATATATAATACTATTAGAGTAATGGAAACATTTAAAGTAGTATAAATTCATTGTAACTTGATTAAATATATTTAAGTGTTTATTTATCTTCATTTACTTTCATTATCACAGGTAAAATCATAGGTTTTCGAGCTGTTTTTTCATAAAGATAAGGATGTAATGTTTCGATAATTGAAGATTTAATTTGATGCCATTGAATATCTTTATTGCTGTTAAGTTTAGAAATGACATCGCCTTTAATTTTACGTTGAGCATCATAAATTAATTGACCAGATTCCCGCATATAAACAAAACCGCGTGAAATAATATCAGGGCCAGATAGTAATTTGTTAGTATTAAAATCAATGCTCACAACAACAATAACTAACCCTTCTTCTGAAAGTAATTTACGATCTCTGATGACAACATTGCCAATATCACCTATACCACTGCCATCAACAAGTACATTGCCGGAAGGAATTCTTCCTGCTTTTCGTGCAGAATCATGTGTTAAAGCAAGTACATCACCGATATCGAAAATAAATACATTATCTTCATCAACACCGCATTGAACACCAGTCTCACCATGAGCTTTAAGCATACGATATTCACCGTGAATTGGCAGGAAGTATTTAGGTTGAATCAGACGTAACATTAATTGTTGATCACCTTGAGAACCGTGTCCAGAAGTGTGAATGTTTGAAATTTTACTATGAATCACATCTGCACCAGCTTTGTACAACGCATTAATTGTACGATTGATACTCTTAGTGTTACCTGGAATAGGCGAAGAACTAAATACTACAGTGTCTTCCGGTATAATTTTTATTTGCTTATGTGTACCATTTGCAATTCTTGATAATGCAGCCATAGGTTCACCTTGAGAACCAGTACAAAGAATGAGTAACTCGTGTTTAGGTACACTATTTATTTTATTAGGTTCTATAAACGTTTCTGGTGGCGCTTTGATATATCCTAGTTCCATACCAATTTTGATATTGTTTTCCATTGAACGTCCAAATGTAACGATTTTACGATTATATTTAATTGCTGCTTCAACTGCTTGCTGAACACGATAAATATTAGAAGCAAAAGTTGCAAAGATAATACGACCTTTACAATTTCTGAAAATTTTATCGACATTCTGTCCAACTTCACGTTCACTTAAAGTAAAATCTGGAACTAGTGCGTTTGTTGAGTCTGATAGTAAGCACAACACACCTTCATGACCTAATTGAGCCATTTTAGCTATGTTAGCAGGCTCACCTACAGGAGTAAAGTCAAATTTGAAGTCTCCCGTATGAACAATTTTACCTTCAGGTGTATCGACTATAACGCCATATGCTTCTGGAATACTATGTGTGGTTAGATAGAAAGAAATTTCAAAATGTTTAGACTTAATTACGCTACTTTCATCTATTTCATGTAATTCAGTCGTTCTAAGCAAATGATGTTCTTCTAGTTTATTGCGAATGAGACCTAATGCTAATGGACCACCGTAAATAGGTACATTAATTTGTTTTAATAGGAAGGGCACACCACCTATATGGTCTTCGTGTCCATGAGTAATAAACAGACCGACAATTTTATCTTGGTTCTGTTCTAAGTAAGTGTAATCAGGAATTACATAATCAATTCCTAACAGATTATCGTCAGGGAATTTGATTCCAGCATCAATGATTACAATTTCATCTTTGTACTCAACAGCATAGGTATTTTTTCCAACTTCACCTAAACCACCAAGTGCATATACACCTACTTCATTTGAATGTAGTTGTTTCATTATTCGGCGTTCTCCACATTAAAGTGTGTTGAATGTTCTTTTTCATATTCTAAGTGTGCGCCCTCTAATTTAGTAATAAATTCAATATTAAAATTTCGGTCTTTCAAATAACGTCTCACTTGTTCCTCAGTTTGTCCCTCAACATAAATTGTTTGAGTATTTTCACGAACGATGACTTCATCTTTATTATGTTGATAAAATACTTTAAATACTGCCATTGTTGTATTGTCCTCCTATAAATTATAATTGTTATTTTTTACGACCCTAGTTGTGAATACTCGGGTTATTAAAGATTTTTTACATATCCATTAGAGTATTATTCTTCAATAATTTTTGTGTTCTAAATTTAATTTGTTAGAAACATACCAGCTCAATCTAAACGTTATTTTTATACTTGTTTAATCTCACTGCCCAGTATGTTCTCTAGGGTAATAATGTCGTTCAAGATTTGAAATTAGTATCAATTTACTAAGATTTCAGTTAAGTTATATTTTACATGATGTTTTTGAATAAATAAAGCAGTTTTATTTTGCATGTACTTTGTTGTTTTTAAATTAATCCTAATGACATTTGAATTACTTTTAAAAAAACACTTCATTAAGTAAGTATAAAATACAACTTAATGAAGTGTTTTAATATAATTCATGATTTAGACTTCTACGGCCTCTTCATGTGGTTTTAGAGGTTCATTGGCATCAATATAATCATAAAACATAATGCCATTTAGATGATCAATTTCGTGTTGAAATACAATTGCAGGATAGCCTTTGAGACGTAATTTAACATCATTTCCATCAATATCTTGAGCTTTAATAGTGACTCTATGATGACGATGCACTAAACCTGGGATGTTTTCATCAACACTTAGACAACCTTCGCCAGTTGGTAAATAAGCTTCTTGTACACTGTAACTCATTATTTTAGGATTTACGAGCATATAATCATACGATTTACCGTTTCCATCATCAGGTAAGTAGACAGCAATCATACGTTTTGGTTCATTAATTTGTGGAGCAGCTAAACCTACGCCAGAACGTAAACCATAACGTTTTGCGGTTTCTTCATCCTGACTATTGATTAGAAATTCACGCATTGCGCGCAATGTTTCTTTATCATTGTTAGAAAGTGGGAAGCTTAATTCTTTCGCTTTTTCACGAAGTGTTGGATGACCATCTCTTATAATATCTTTCATTGTTATCATGTCATACACCTTCCTTATTAAATAATATATCAGATAAGATAGACACAAGTACATTAATAGATACTCAAAGATTTTATTGCTTTAAATGTTTGCACTAGAATATAGAATGATAGCTTTATATTGATTTATTATAATTTATTATTTAATATTACAAGCGAACAACTTTGAGGAGGTAACAGTTCATGAATTTTAAAAAGACTGTAGCAATTGTCCTAACGTCAGCAGTGTTATTAGCTGGATGTACTATAGATAAAAAAGAAATTAAAAAATATGATGATCAAGTACAAAAAGCTATGGACCAAGAGAAAACCGTTAATCAAGTAAGTAAAAAAATAAACGAATTAGAAGAGAAAAAGCAAAAATTATTTAAAAAGGTAAATGATAAAGATCAAAGCACACGTAAAAAAGCAGCTGAAGATATAGTTGAAAATGTAAAACAAAGACAAAAAGAATTTGAAAAAGAAGAGAAGGCTCTAGATAATTCTGAAAAAGAATTTAAACAAGCCAAGCAATATCTTGAACATGTAGAAAACAAAGCAAAGAAAAAAGAAGTTGAACAACTTGATAGTGCTATTAAAGAAAAATATAAATCACATGATGCTTATGCAAAGGCTTACAAAAAAGCACTTAATAAGGAAAAAGAACTGTTTTCTTATTTGAATGAAGATAATGCAACACAATCGGAAGTAGACGGAAAATCGAAAGATCTTTCTAAAGCATATAAAGAAATGAATAATAAATTTAATGCTTACTCAAAAGCCATTGAGAAAGTAAAAAGAGAAAAACAAGATGTAGACCAATTAAAATAAATAATGGGTTAATACAGTTACGTGATTTTTAATACAACAGGTCATGTAACTGTATTATTTTTATGTGGAACAGAACTTTATGAAATCGTTTAACAGAGATTTTTATTTGTGATACAATTAAGGAGGATAAAATGAATTTCTATTTACATGGGAAAGGTATGGTGAATTGAATGGCTCCTAAGTTACAAGCCCAATTCGATGCAGTTAAAGTTTTAAATGAGACTCAATCGAAATTTGAAATGGTTCAAATTTTGGATGAAGACGGAAATGTCGTTAATGAAGACTTAGTACCTGATTTAACAGACGAACAATTAGTGGAATTAATGGAAAGAATGGTATGGACTAGAATTCTTGATCAACGTTCTATTTCGTTAAATAGACAAGGACGTTTAGGTTTCTATGCACCAACAGCAGGACAAGAAGCTTCACAATTAGCATCTCAGTATGCTTTAGAAAGTGAAGACTTCATTTTACCTGGTTATCGTGATGTGCCTCAGATTATTTGGCATGGCTTACCTCTTACAGACGCATTCTTATTCTCAAGAGGACACTTCAAAGGTAACCAATTCCCTGAGGGAGTTAATGCACTTAGCCCTCAAATTATTATCGGTGCACAATATATTCAAACTGCCGGTGTAGCGTTTGGACTTAAAAAACGTGGCAAAAATGCAGTCGCAATTACTTATACAGGTGATGGTGGTTCATCACAAGGTGACTTCTATGAAGGAATTAACTTTGCATCTGCATACAAAGCACCTGCAATTTTTGTAATTCAAAACAATAACTATGCCATCTCTACACCACGTAGTAAACAAACAGCTGCAGAAACATTAGCACAAAAGGCTATTTCAGTTGGTATCCCTGGAATTCAAGTTGATGGTATGGATGCTTTAGCTGTTTATCAAGCAACATTAGAAGCACGTGAACGTGCAGTAGCAGGAGAAGGTCCTACTGTTATCGAAACTTTAACTTATCGTTATGGACCACATACTATGGCTGGTGATGATCCTACTCGTTATAGAACTTCAGATGAAGATGCTGAATGGGAGAAAAAAGACCCATTAGTACGTTTCAGAAAATATTTAGAAGCTAAAGGTCTTTGGAATGAAGACAAAGAAAATGAAGTGGTTGAACGTGCAAAATCTGAAATAAAAGCAGCTATTAAAGAGGCTGACAATACAGAAAAACAAACTGTTACTTCTCTAATGGATATCATGTATGAAGAAATGCCTCAAAATTTAGCAGAACAATATGAAATTTACAAAGAGAAGGAGTCGAAGTAAGCCATGGCACAAATGACAATGGTTCAAGCGATTAACGATGCGCTTAAAAGTGAACTCAAAAGAGACGAAGACGTTTTAGTTTTCGGTGAAGACGTTGGTGTTAACGGTGGTGTATTCCGTGTTACTGAAGGTTTACAAAAAGAATTTGGCGAAGATCGAGTATTTGATACACCATTAGCAGAGTCTGGAATTGGTGGGCTTGCACTAGGCTTAGCAGTGACTGGCTTCCGTCCTGTTATGGAAATTCAATTCTTAGGATTCGTTTATGAAGTATTTGACGAAGTAGCTGGTCAAATTGCTCGTACTCGTTTCCGTTCAGGTGGAACTAAACCAGCGCCTGTTACAATTCGTACACCTTTTGGTGGTGGCGTCCACACTCCAGAGTTGCATGCTGATAATTTAGAAGGTATCTTAGCTCAATCACCTGGTTTGAAAGTAGTTATTCCATCAGGTCCTTATGATGCTAAAGGATTATTAATTTCTTCTATTCAAAGTAATGATCCAGTTGTATATCTAGAACATATGAAATTATATCGTTCTTTCCGTGAAGAGGTTCCTGAAGAAGAATACAAAATTGACATTGGAAAAGCCAATGTTAAAAAAGAAGGTAATGATATTACTCTAATATCTTACGGGGCAATGGTACAAGAATCACTAAAAGCTGCTGAAGAGTTAGAAAAAGATGGTTATTCAGTTGAAGTTATTGACTTACGTACTGTACAACCAATTGATATAGATACTTTAGTAGCATCAGTTGAGAAAACTGGACGTGCTGTAGTTGTACAAGAAGCACAACGTCAAGCTGGTGTGGGTGCACAAGTGGCAGCAGAATTAGCAGAGCGAGCAATTCTTTCATTAGAAGCTCCAATAGCTCGAGTAGCCGCATCAGATACAATTTATCCATTTACTCAAGCTGAAAACGTTTGGTTACCAAATAAAAAAGATATTATAGAGCAAGCTAAGGCAACTTTAGAATTCTAATTATTAAAAAAGCAAACGTAAAAATATCAATCAAATAAAGTTTACATTTAGTTGTAAGGTTTTCCTTACCTTACAACTTTTGTATAAATTTTCAATAATTTAAATACGTAAATCTTAGGAGGACAAGAACGTGGCATTTGAATTTAGATTACCCGATATCGGGGAAGGTATCCACGAAGGTGAAATTGTTAAATGGTTTATTAAAGCCGGCGATACAATTGAAGAAGATGATGTATTAGCAGAAGTTCAAAATGATAAATCTGTAGTAGAAATTCCTTCTCCAGTAAGTGGTACTGTTGAAGAAGTGTTAGTAGATGAAGGAACAGTGGCAGTAGTAGGAGATGTCATCGTTAAAATTGATGCACCTGATGCAGAAGAAATGCAATTTAAAGGTCATGGCGATGATGAGGATTCTAAGAAAGAAGAAAAAGAACAAGAATCACCAGTGCAAGAAGAAGCTTCATCAACTCAATCACAAGAAAAGACAGAAGTAGATGAAAGTAAAACTGTTAAAGCGATGCCGTCAGTGCGTAAGTATGCACGTGAAAATGGTGTCAATATTAAAGCTGTAAATGGTTCTGGTAAAAATGGACGAATCACAAAAGAAGACATCGATGCATACTTAAATGGTGGTAGTTCCGAAGAAGGTTCAAACACTAGCGTAGCATCTGAATCAACTTCTAGTGATGTCGTTAATGCTTCTGCAACACAAGCATTACCAGAAGGCGACTTCCCTGAAACTACAGAAAAAATACCTGCAATGCGCAAAGCAATTGCTAAAGCAATGGTTAATTCTAAACACACTGCACCTCATGTTACATTAATGGATGAAATTGATGTGCAAGAATTATGGGATCACCGTAAGAAATTTAAAGAAATTGCTGCTGAACAAGGTACAAAACTTACTTTCTTACCATATGTTGTTAAAGCATTAGTTTCTGCACTTAAAAAATATCCAGCACTTAATACTTCTTTCAATGAAGAAGCTGGAGAGGTTGTACACAAACATTACTGGAATATTGGTATTGCTGCAGATACGGATAAAGGATTATTAGTACCAGTAGTTAAACATGCCGATCGTAAATCAATATTCGAAATTTCTGATGAAATTAATGAACTAGCTGTAAAAGCACGTGATGGTAAATTAACTTCAGAAGAAATGAAAGGTGCAACATGCACAATTAGTAATATCGGTTCCGCTGGTGGACAATGGTTCACTCCAGTTATCAATCACCCAGAAGTAGCTATCTTAGGAATTGGCCGTATCGCTCAAAAACCTATCGTTAAAGATGGAGAAATTGTAGCTGCACCAGTGTTAGCTTTATCATTAAGCTTTGACCATAGACAAATCGATGGTGCTACTGGACAAAATGCTATGAATCACATTAAACGCTTATTAAATAATCCAGAATTATTATTAATGGAGGGGTAAAAACATGGTAGTTGGAGATTTCCCAATTGAAACAGATACTATTGTAATAGGAGCAGGTCCAGGTGGATATGTCGCAGCCATTCGCGCGGCTCAATTAGGACAAAAGGTAACAATCGTTGAGAAAGGTAATTTAGGTGGTGTATGCTTAAACGTTGGTTGTATACCTTCAAAAGCATTACTACATGCTTCTCATCGCTTTGTTGAAGCGCAAAATTCAGAAAACTTAGGGGTAATTGCTGAAAGCGTTTCGTTAAACTATCAAAAAGTTCAAGAATTCAAGACTTCTGTAGTTAATAAATTAACTGGCGGTGTTGAAGGACTTTTAAAAGGTAACAAAGTAGAGATTGTTAGAGGTGAAGCTTATTTCGTTGATAACAATAGTTTACGTGTCATGGACGAAAAGAGTGCTCAAACTTACAATTTCAAACATGCGATTATAGCTACAGGTTCAAGACCAATTGAAATTCCAAATTTTGAATTTGGTAAACGTGTTATCGATTCAACAGGAGCTTTAAATCTACAAGAAGTACCTAACAAACTAGTTGTAGTTGGTGGCGGATATATCGGTTCTGAATTAGGTACTGCTTTTGCAAACTTTGGCTCTGAAGTTACTATCCTTGAAGGTGCAAAAGATATTTTAGGCGGATTTGAAAAGCAAATGACACAACCTGTTAAAAAAGGTATGAAAGAAAAAGGTATCGAAATCGTTACTGAAGCAATGGCAAAATCTGCAGAAGAAACTGAAAATGGTGTCAAAGTAACTTATGAGGCAAAAGGTGAGGAACAAACTATCGAAGCTGATTATGTATTAGTTACAGTTGGCCGTCGCCCTAATACTGATGAATTAGGATTAGAAGAACTTGGTCTGAAATTTGCTGATCGTGGATTACTAGAAGTGGACAAACAAAGTCGTACTTCTATTGAAAATATCTTTGCGATTGGAGATATTGTACCTGGATTACCATTAGCTCACAAAGCTAGTTATGAAGGTAAAGTTGCTGCTGAAGCGATAGATGGTCAAGCCGCAGAGGTAGACTATATTGGTATGCCAGCAGTTTGCTTTACAGAACCAGAATTAGCACAAGTTGGTTATACTGAAGCTCAAGCAAAAGAAGAAGGTTTATCAATTAAAGCTTCTAAATTCCCTTATGCAGCTAATGGACGAGCTTTATCATTAGATGATACAAATGGTTTTGTTAAGTTAATTACACTTAAAGAAGATGATACGCTTATTGGAGCACAAGTTGTAGGTACTGGCGCATCTGATATTATCTCTGAATTAGGTTTAGCTATTGAGTCAGGTATGAATGCTGAAGATATCGCATTAACTGTACATGCACACCCAACTTTAGGTGAAATGACAATGGAAGCTGCTGAAAAAGCAATTGGTTATCCAATTCATACTATGTAATTACTAGTTAATAATGATAAATGTATATAAATTAATATGATTTATTTATGATTTGTACGTATATTACTTTTTCGTTTGTATAGTCACGGACTGGCAAAGACATACGTATCTTAAATCATTTCAAAATACCCTTAGCGTTTAGCTACTCTAAATAATAGCAATCTGCTAGGGGTATTTATTCATGGTGGGATAGAATTCAAAAATGGATTTTATCCCATCTTTTTATGCCAATAAAGGTATACTGTGTTATTTTTAATATATCTAAATGTGAAAAATAAAAGTATATGAAGGAGAGGACACTATGGAATATCAATATCCATTAGATTTAGATTGGACTAATGATGAAATGATGAAAGTAATTCATTTCTTTAATAAAATCGAAAATTATTATGAGGCATCTGTAAAAGGTGACGAAGTTTTAAATGCTTATAAAAATTTTAAACATATTGTGCCTGGAAAAGCTGATGAAAAACAGATTTTTAAAGAATTTGAAAATAAAAGTGGTTATAATAGTTACAAAGTAGTTCAAGAAATTAAAAAAAATCCAAATCAAACTTTATTTAGTAAAGATTTCGACTAACTTTTTCTATTAAATCCACAATAATAAGTTAATATAAAACTATTGATTACGTAGCTATATTCTGTTATTTTTATTAAGCATTAAACAAAATGTTTGATATAAGTAAACATGATATAGCTTTTTTAGGTGGTTAGAAAGATGGATATTGGATACAAATTACGTAATTTAAGAAGAATAAAAAATTTGACACAAGAGGAATTAGCAGAGCGAACTGATTTATCAAAAGGATATATATCACAAATTGAAAGTAATCATGCTTCACCTAGTATGGAAACATTTTTAAATTTAATAGAAGTACTTGGTACTTCTGCAAGTGACTTTTTTAAAGAACCGTCAGATGAGAAGGTACTTTATAAGAAGAAGGAACAGACCATTTATGATGAGTATGATAAAGGTTATATCTTGAACTGGCTTGTAGCGAATTCTAATGAATTTGACATGGAACCATTAATCCTAACTTTACGACCAAATGCCTCATATAAAAACTTTAAACCATCTGAATCAGATACTTTTATCTATTGTTTAAATGGTGAAGTATCACTTCAATTAGGAAATCAAGTATATAAAGCTTGTAAAGAAGATGTACTTTATTTTAAAGCGAAAGATAAACATCGCTTATATAACGAAACAGATAAAGAAGTGAAGGTTTTAATCGTTGCCACAGCTTCATATTTATAGGAGGAAACTGTATGAATCCATTGCTTTCTTTTAAAGATGTCAGTAAGGGCTTTGAAGATGTACAAATACTAAATGAAATTAATATTGATATTGAACCAAGCTATTTTTATACACTATTAGGTCCCTCAGGTTGTGGAAAAACAACAATTTTAAAACTCATAGCAGGATTTGAATATCCCGATAGTGGAGATATTATATATAAAGATAAACCTATTGGTAAAATGCCACCGAATAAGCGTAAGGTAAATACTGTATTCCAAGACTATGCATTGTTTCCACATTTAAATGTATTCGACAATATTGCATATGGTTTAAAATTAAAAAAATTAAGTAAGTCAGAAATTAAGCGTAAGGTTACTGAAGCACTTCAGTTGGTGAAATTAAGTGGTTATGAACATAGGCAAATACAAGGTATGAGTGGTGGACAAAAACAACGTGTAGCCATAGCACGGGCAATTGTTAATGAGCCTGAAATATTATTATTAGATGAGTCTTTATCCGCATTAGATTTAAAATTACGAACTGAAATGCAATATTTATTGAGAGAACTTCAATCCCGTTTAGGTATAACCTTTATATTTGTAACTCATGATCAAGAAGAGGCCTTAGCATTAAGTGATTATATTTTTGTTATGAAAGATGGCAAAATTCAACAATTTGGCACACCAATAGATATATACGATGAACCAGTTAACCGATTTGTTGCTGATTTTATAGGAGAGTCCAACATAGTTCACGGTACAATGGTTGAAGATTTTGTCGTTAATATTTATGGTCAAAATTTTGATTGTGTAGATATGGGAATAAAAGAAAATAAAAAAGTTGAAGTTGTAATTAGACCCGAAGACATTTCACTTGTTTCACAAAATGATGGGCTATTTAAAGCCAAAGTTGATTCTATGCTATTTAGAGGTGTACATTATGAAATTTGTTGTAAAGATAGAAAAGGGTATGAATGGGTAATACAATCAACAAAAAAAGCTAATGTAGGTAGTGAAGTAGGTCTGTATTTTGAACCAGAAGCAATACACATCATGGTACCAGGTGAAACTGAAGAAGAATTTGATAAGCGAATTGAAAGTTATGAGGACTATCATCATGCATAATATCAATAAATGGTTACTGGTTCCTTACTTATTATGGATGGTTATATTTATTATCATTCCAGTCATTTTACTTGTTTACTTTTCTTTTATAGATATTCATGGTCACTTTAGTTTCACAAATTATGAGCAGGTATTTTCAACAAGATATTTAAAAATGTTTATTGATTCAATATGGTATGCCGCTTTAATTACTATGATTACCTTAATAATAAGTTACCCAGCTGCGTACTTTATTTCTTATTCAAGATTTCAAAATATACTGCTTATGTTGTTAATTATCCCTACTTGGATTAATTTACTTCTTAAGACCTATGCATTTATTGGTTTGTTGGGGCATGATGGAGTTATTAACCAAGCTCTACATATATTTCAAATACCTAAATTAAATTTGTTGTTTACAAGTGGTGCATTTTTATTGGTGGCGAGTTATATTTATATCCCATTTATGATTTTGCCTATATTTAACAGCATGAAAGCAATTCCTAACAATATTTTGCAAGCCTCTAATGATTTGGGCGCGAGTACATTTACTACGTTTCGTAAAGTAATCGTTCCTTTAACAAGAGAAGGTATTAAAACAGGTGTGCAAGTAACATTTATACCAGCTCTTTCACTGTTTATGATTACTAGGTTGATTGCCGGGAACAAAGTAATCAATGTAGGTACAGCAATTGAAGAACAGTTCTTAACTATACAAAATTATGGATTAGGTTCCACTATAGCACTTTTTCTCATTATTTTTATGGCCTTTTTACTCATTATTACAAAATCAAAATCATCTAATGGGAAGGGGTGATTAGTGTGAAATGGTACGGAAAATTATATATAGCTCTATTAATAAGTGTGCTTTATATTCCCATTTTCTTTTTAATGATTTATTCTTTTAATTCTGCGGGTAATATGAGTCACTTCGAACATTTTACTTTAGAACATTACCACTCCCTTTTTCATAATGATCGGTTGATGTCGGTGATTTTTAATACAGTTGCAGTGGCACTTTTATCTGCATCGATTGCTACAGTTATAGGTACATTTGGTGCGATCGCTTTATATTACTTACGCAACAAACGGTTTAAGGTTACGCTATTAACGATGAATAATGTATTAATGGTATCTTCAGACGTAGTCATTGGTGCTTCTTTTTTAATTATGTTCACTGCAATAGGACATTTCACAGGTTTAGGTTTAGGATTTTCAACAGTGCTAGCATCTCATATAGCGTTCTGTATTCCAATTGTTGTTATCATCGTCTTACCCCAATTATATGAAATGAATGATAACATGTTAAATGCAGCAAGAGATTTAGGTGCTAATGAATCACAATTATTAACTAGCATTATTATACCTAATATTATGCCCTCGATTATAGGAGGATTCTTTATGGCATTAACATATTCTCTAGATGATTTTACGGTAAGCTTCTTTGTTACTGGAAACGGATTTAGTGTATTGTCTGTAGAAGTTTATGCTATGGCTCGAAAAGGTATAAGTATGGAGATTAATGCCATTTCTACAATAATATTTATTGCTATTATGTTTGGAGTATTTGGATATTACTTTATTCAACATATCGTTAATCGTCAGAAAAAGATGAAGCGAGGTGTTAATGAATGAAGCGATTTTTTCAACTTATCATTTCTGCTATAGTTATTGGTATTTTATGTTTAATGATTAGTCATTGGTTTAAATCAAAAGATAATACCCACTCAAATGAGAAGTTATATGTTTACAATTGGGGAGAATATATTGATCTTAGCTTAATTAAGAAGTTTGAAAAAGAAACAGGTATACAAGTCGTATATGAAACCTTTGATTCAAATGAAGCAATGGAAGCGAAAATTCGAAATGGAGGCACACACTATGATGTAGCTTTTCCAAGTGAATATACTGTTCAAAAATTAAAAAAAGCTAAACTGCTTGAGACTTTAAATCATGACAAAATTCCAAATATCAGAAATTTAGACAATGATTATATGAACTTGTCATATGACCCAAACAATCGATATTCAATTCCATATTTCTTTGGTACCGTAGGAATTTTATATGATAAAGAGAAATATCCTAATGAAACGTTCGATAGTTGGGACGATTTGTATCATTCTCAATTCAAAAATGATATTTTATTAGTAGACGGTGCACGCGAGATAATTGGAATGGGATTAAATAAATTAGGGTATAGTCTTAATGACAAAAATCCGACCCATATTCATCAAGCAGAAAAAGATTTGCATAATTTAGCACCTCAAGTTAGAGGGATAGTAGGCGACGAAATTACTATGATGCTTCAACAAAACGAAGGACATGTTGCAGTAGTTTGGAGTGGCGTTGCTGCACCACTTGTACAGGAAAATACTCGTTATAATTACGTGATACCTAAAGAAGGCTCTAACCTATGGTTTGATAATATGGTGATACCTAAAACTGCACAAAATAAAGAAGGTGCGTATAAGTTTATGAATTTCTTACTAGACGCGCAAAATAGTGCCCAGAATACGGAATGGGTAGGATATGCAACACCTAATAAAGCAGCTCGAAGTAAGTTGCCTAAAAAGGTAAGAAATGATTATAGATTTTATCCATCAAATCAAGAACAGCAACGGTTAGAAGTCTATAAAGATTTAGGTCAAACGTCTCTCAGTGATTATAATGAAAGCTTTTTAAATTTTAAAATGTCTTTAAAATAGCAAATGGTAGTTATTTTTAGAATTTTTTAATATAATAATGTGATAAGTAAGTTAAGGAGTTGTAACGAATGTTAGGAGAGCAATATACACAAATTAAGCGTCCAGCAAATCGGCTAACTGAAAAAATATTAGGTTGGTTTAGTTGGGTATTCTTACTCATATTAACTATTGTTTCAATGTTTATTGCGCTCGTATCTTTTAGTAATGATACGTCAATTGCCAATTTAGAAAACACACTTAATAATAATGAACTCGTACAACAAATTTTAGCCAATAATGATTTAAGTACAACTCAATTTGTGATTTGGTTACAAAATGGAGTTTGGGCAATTATTGTTTATTTTATTGTTTGTTTGCTCATCTCGTTTTTAGCGTTAATTTCTATGAATATAAGAATTTTGTCTGGTTTACTTTTTTTAATAGCTGCTATAGTCACAATTCCGCTTGTATTGTTGATTGTAACTCTAATCATTCCTATCTTATTCTTTATCATTGCAATGATGATGTTTGCTAGAAGAGATAGAATAGAAACAGTGCCATCTTATTATAATGAATATGATCAACCATACTATGATGAGAGAGGTTTTTATGAACCAGAGTCAAGAAATGAACATGGATATAATGATGATGTGTATGAACCTATGCATACTAAAAAGGAAGATAGAAATACAAGACGTCAATTCAATAGAAATGCTCAGCAACAAGATTCCTATAATGGTATAACTGATAATCAACCCGATGAAGATACATCTTCCGATCAACTTTATTCAGACGAATATGTAGATAATGAAGATAAATATTCTCAATTTCCAAAAAGAGCAGTTGAAAGTGAATATGCATCTCAACAAACTGAAGATGAACCAACAGTCATGTCAAGACAAGCTAAGTACAATAAAAAATCTAAAAATACGGATTTTGAAGATGCGCAACAGGAACATATGGAAGGTAATCAATTTGATGACGTAGGAGTTGTTGAACCACAAATTGATCCTAAAGAACTAAAAGCGCAAAGAAAAAGAGAAAAAGCAGAAATACGTGCTAAGAAAAAAGAAAAGAGAAAAGCATATAATAAACGTATGAAAGAACGAAGAAAAAACCAGCCAAGTGCTGTTAACCAACGACGTATGAATTATGAAGAACGTCGACAAATGATTAATAATGAACAAGAAGATACAGATAATAACTTAAATCAACAGGAAGATTCAAAAAAAGAAAATTAATAATTATGCCTAGGATATTTATTGCTGTCCTAGGCATTTTTAAAAAATTCATTATCTGTAACTAGATTTTATATAGGATGATATCAAGATTTTTAATTTTAGATTAAATGTAATACATAATAAACAGGGTATTACTATATCGCTATTTCAAAGAAAGTGAGTTGGACTTTGGATAAATCAACTTGACATCATAGCAACTTATTACTTCTTAATCAATATATGAAATACACTTATTCGCGATAAAGATAAATTTTTAGTATGATTAAATTAACCATAGTTTTAAGAGTTAGGAGGCACATATTAATTGAATAGAAAAGTAGAAAAAAGATTAGCGTGGATTGCAAATATCTTGAGCCTATTATTTTTAATTTTTGGTATTCTATCGATATTTGTTATTAATAACACATCAAATCAACAACAATATAATGAATTAATGAAGCAGTTTTCAGGTAATAATCAAGATATATCATCTGAAATGTTTTTAGTTTCTCTTATTGCGTCATTAGTCATTTTAGGTTTTTCAACGCTATTAGGTTTTGTTGGTACAATGGTAATTGAAGGTAGAAAAAACCTTGCTGCTAGTTTACTCATAGCAGCGGCTATCGTAGGTTTATTTACGACTAATTTAATCGCAATGGTTTTATGGATGATTGCTGCGATTAGACTTTTTGCAAAAAAAGATAAAACAGATGTAAATGAAAATGCTACAGCTCAACTTCGTCAAAACCATTCAAAGGGCCAAAGTGATTGGAATCATCAACAAAACCAACAACAGAAAGATGCTTGGGATCCTGAACAAGAAATCAACAAACAAAAAAAGGACGATCCATATATATATTAATAGGTTTAGATTGATGTTTGACTATTAAATGTTGAATGCAGTCCATAAAAATACGCCTTATCAGTAAAAATAATTGATAAGGCGTATTTTTTAATAAAGTAAGAAAGGGACTATACAACTTGAAGTTAACTATATGAATAAATAGCGAAAGAAAATGACTTTCTAATTTGTCATTTCAAAATAGAGGATACATTTTCTTTGTTATTCATTTAATCATAATTCTTGGAATGTTTGAATGATAAGATATACGTTAAGTCCACTTAAGACAATTATGAGTAACCAAGAAATGATGTTAATCCATGTCTTATTCTTAAAAGGACCCATAAGATTTTGATTACTTGTAGCTAATTGAAGCGGTATTAACGAAAATGGCAAAGCAATACTCAAGAACACTTGAGAAAAGACAAGTAATTGTTCAATTTTTTCAGTATTTCCTTTAAATACTATAAGACAAATGATAACAGGTATCACTGCTAAAGACCGAGTGATAAGACGACGTAACCAGTTTGGAATGGATAATTTAAGAAATCCTTCCATCACAATTTGGCCTGCTAACGTTCCTGTTATAGTTGAATTTTGACCAGAAGCTAAAAGGGCAACAGCAAATAAAGTACTCATAATACCGCCAAGCGTTGCACCTAAAGCAGGTTCTGTTTTTAGAGCCAAATAAAGATCATAAAAACCACCCAAATCTTCAGTTTTAGTTCCAAAAAATAGTGCTGCACCAAGTGTAAGTAATAAGCAATTGACTACAAAAGCGATGGATAGCTGTATATTAGAGTCTATGGTAGCATACTTAATCGCTTGTGCTTTTTCATGAATACTGTGTCTATCATATTTTCGAGATTGTACAATAGAAGAATGTAAATATAAGTTATGTGGCATAATAGTAGCACCTATGATGCCTAGTGCAATATAAAGTATCCCTTGGTTTGTAATAATTTCTTTATGAGGCACAAAACCATTAAGCATATCTATTATATGTGGAGAAGAAATATAAACTTCAAATACAAAAATGGCCAATACGGTAAAGATTAATGTTCCCACGATAGCTTCAATCTTTCTAAAGCCAAATTTCATGATGAATAATAATAAAAATACATCAAATACAGTGATTAATGCGCCTACAATTAATGGTATGCCGAAGATTAAATCTAATGCGATAGCGCTGCCTATAACTTCTGCAATATCAGTAGCGATAATTGCTAATTCTGCAATAATCCAGAACATAATTGCTACAGGCTTATTTAAAAAATGACGTGTCATTTGTGCTAAATCCATACCAGTTGCTATTCCTAATCTCACAGTCATACTTTGTAACAGCATAGCAGATAAGCTAGAGATTAAGATTATGAATAACAAGGTATAGCCATATTGTGCTCCTCCTTGCATGGATGTAATCCAATTTCCAGGATCCATGTAACCAACTGCAACAAGCAATCCCGGTCCTAAAAAAGCCAGAAATTTTTGACTTGCACTATCATTATGATTGAAGTTTATGGTGTTATTGATTTCATCTAAACTTCGTTGTTGTTCATGATTGTTATTATTGGAATTCAATAAAATCACCCCCATTAATATATGAGAATATATTAACCTAAATAAAATATTAGGTCAACCTAAAAATATTAAGACGACAAAAATGCTTGAATGACTTTTCATAATTCAAATCACTCAAGCATTTTATATTTATTGATAAAATTTTAAAAATTCATCAAAAGTTTCCTCAACAAATTTTAGAAAAGACTTATCAGATTTTAATCTTTTATCGGTTGGTGATAATGTTCTGGCAACAAAAAATTCACCTTTTTTAACATTTTTAACTCTATCGATAGCAGCATGCAACTCTTCATTACTCATATCCTTGATATAGTGCTTTTCAGTTTTCATATGATCTAGAGAAACACTATAATCACTTGGTAAAGATGTCAGTTTATCAAAATGTTTATCAAATATTTTCACTTTTTCTTCTTTATTTCTACCTTCGTGCATGATACCGAACATAATGAAAAGCTGATTTCTAAACAATCCGATTTGAAAGTGTGGTAACATTTTATAACCACGTTTATTAGGAGCAAAAGCTACCCATGTATCGATAGGTGGATTGACACTTCTACGTGCGTGTTTAGCTACGTGAGCATAAAAAGTTTCACCTGTTTGTGTAGTGAAATATTCTTCAAAATAAGATCCTAATTGATGAAGTTGAGGTCTGACATAGTCATTAAGTGCTTCCATTCTTTGGTCTAAACCTTCGACTTCAAAAGCTTTAAAATCCTTAGGTGAAAAAGTATATTGGGTCATAATATGCCTCCTTTTAATATGATTATGGATATTGTAGCATAAACTTTTAAAGTTTATCTAAAATAAGGATGGTTATTCTCTTGTTTTACGAAGTCTTTTTAAAGGTAAAATAGTGTGAATTCATATAAATTTACATAGTTCTTCATGTATAATATGTAGTAATAGGAGATGATACGATGGCTTTATATGATTTTGCAAAAGGGTTGATACTAGAAGCAGGAAATAAAGTAAGGTTGATGATGCAAGAAGAGTTAGACATTAAAACTAAATCGAACCCAAATGATTTAGTTACAAATGTGGATAAGGCGACA
>NZ_KV831337.1:0-3444 GCF_001837075.1 Staphylococcus sp. HMSC063F05 | reverse complement strand
AAATGTGGATAAGGCGACAGAGAATTATCTATATGAAACGATTCTTCATAATTATCCAGATCATCAGGTTATTGGCGAAGAGGGGCATGGTCATAATCTCGAGTATTTAAAGGGGGTTATTTGGGTTATTGATCCAATTGATGGAACACTTAATTTTGTTCACCAAAAAGAAAATTTTGCCATCTCTATTGGTATTTATCATGATGGGAAGCCTTATGCAGGTTTTGTTTATGATGTCATGAAAGATGTTTTATATCATGCAAAGGTTGGACAGGGTGCATTTGAAAATACACATAAACTTGAAATGATTCAAAATACTGAACTTAAAAGAAGTATTATAGGTATTAATCCCAATTGGCTGTCGAAACCAATACTCAGTGATATTTTTAGTTCAATAGTGAATGAGGCAAGAAGTGCACGAGCATATGGTAGTGCAGCATTAGAAATTATAAGTGTAGCGAAGGGTCAATTGGCGGCTTACCTAACACCTAGACTACAACCGTGGGATTTTGCAGGTGGATTGTTGATTTTGAACGAAGTAGGTGGGATAGGAACTAACTTATTAGGCGATAAATTAGACTTCAATCAACCGAATTCAATATTAATAGCAAATCCTAGCCTTCATCGTGAAATATTAAATCATCATTTAAATCAGCAAAGAGATACACTTATTACACTCCATGAAAAAAGGTTTGGAAAGAGATAGAAAGATGGAATCAATAGAGTTAAAGATTTCAAATTTCTTTGTTCTTCAAACCTTAATTTGAAGAACGTCTTATAATGAGTTTAAAATCACTAAAAGTTTGATATAAGTATTTTTGAGTTAGTTATCTCTTTATAAAAAAATATGAAAGCCTAGGCACAACTGTTGTCCTAGGCTTTCATAATGCGTATATGGTCAATTACTGAATTGAAAATGTACTGATATGAGGGTTATTTCATAATGAATTAAAAGTCACATCAGAGAGAATTTCAGTCAGTTCATTTTACGAATTATGTAGGTAAAGAATCTTTACCCGAGTGGAACGACGAATTCATGTTAAATTCTGTCTAAGCTACCTCGACTTATTATGTTCATCATAAATAACTCACTGTTATGAAAAGTGTTAGATTTAAAATCTAGTGAATCAAAATTAGATAGTGTCCAAGACTTTTATAATATTTGATTTAAAAGTACAAGTTCTTATCAGTAATACAATTACGTTTAATAACTGTCTTTGTGTGCTTCTAATAAAATCAATACAATGATAAATAAATTTTTAAAGCCAATTGTTTTTACGATATTTCTTTTTCACACTGAACCCAACACCAAATGTTGCAATGAGAAGTATAAATGTTAAAATCATCATTGGAACATTAGCAGCACCTAATGCGAAACTAAATAAAGTTAAAAAAATGACAGCCAATATTGAGAAGATCCAGAAAATACCTTTAGATTTTTTTTGTTGCATCCCATACCCCACCTTTTACTTATCTTTTCAATAATATATGATATAATAAAACAGTTGCAATTAAAAGTGGGAGTATACACAAGAAAGGAATTTATAAAATGACTAATTTAAGAGAAGATGTTCGTAATATAGCGATTATTGCGCATGTCGACCATGGTAAAACAACATTAGTAGACCAGTTGCTTAAACAATCAGGTATATTTCGTGAAAACGAACATGTCGACGAGCGTGCAATGGACTCTAATGATTTAGAAAGAGAACGTGGTATTACGATTCTTGCTAAGAATACAGCGATAGATTATAAAGGAACGCGTATCAATATATTAGACACACCTGGCCACGCCGATTTTGGTGGTGAAGTTGAACGTATCATGAAAATGGTTGACGGTGTCGTACTAGTGGTTGACGCATATGAAGGTACAATGCCTCAAACTCGTTTTGTTCTTAAAAAAGCTTTAGAACAAAACTTAAAACCGGTTGTAGTTGTGAATAAAATTGATAAACCAGCTGCTAGACCTGAGGGAGTTGTAGATGAAGTATTAGACTTATTCATTGAATTGGAAGCGAATGATGAGCAATTAGACTTCCCAGTTGTTTATGCTTCAGCTGTGAATGGAACAGCAAGTTTAGACTCTGAAAAGCAAGACGAAAATATGCAATCCCTATACGAGACGATTATTGACTATGTACCGGCACCAGTAGATAATTCAGATGAACCATTACAATTCCAAATTGCTTTACTAGATTATAATGATTATGTAGGTCGTATAGGCGTTGGACGTGTGTTCAGAGGTAAAATGCGTGTAGGTGATAATGTATCACTAATTAAATTAGATGGTACAGTTAAGAACTTTCGTGTGACGAAAATATTTGGTTACTTTGGTCTTAAACGTGAAGAAATTGAAGAAGCACAAGCAGGAGACTTAATAGCTGTTTCAGGTATGGAAGATATTAACGTTGGTGAAACAGTTACACCACATGATCATCGTGACCCATTACCGGTGTTACGTATTGATGAACCAACCCTAGAAATGACTTTTAAAGTAAATAACTCTCCGTTTGCTGGACGTGAAGGTGATTATGTAACAGCTCGACAAATTCAAGAAAGATTAGATCAACAACTTGAAACAGATGTTTCTTTAAAAGTTACACCTACTGATCAACCAGATTCATGGGTTGTTGCTGGTCGTGGTGAACTACACTTGTCTATTCTTATTGAAAACATGAGACGTGAAGGCTTTGAATTACAGGTTTCTAAACCTCAAGTTATTTTAAGAGAAATCGATGGTGTGTTAAGTGAACCATTTGAGCGTGTACAATGTGAAGTGCCTTCTGAAAATGCCGGGGCAGTGATTGAGTCATTAGGTGCACGAAAAGGTGAAATGTTAGATATGATGACGACCGACAATGGTTTGACGCGTTTAATCTTTATGGTACCTGCACGCGGTATGATTGGTTATACTACTGAATTTATGTCTATGACACGAGGTTATGGAATTATTAACCATACATTTGAAGAATTTAGACCTCGCGTTAAAGCTCAAATCGGTGGTAGACGTAACGGTGCATTGATTTCTATGGACCAAGGTCAAGCAACATCTTATGCGATTATTAACTTAGAAGATCGTGGTGTTAACTTTATGGAACCAGGTACTGAAGTATATGAAGGTATGATTGTTGGTGAACATAACCGTGAGAACGATTTAACAGTAAATATTACTAAAGCAAAGCATCAAACAAACGTACGTTCAGCTACTAAAGATCAAACACAAACGATGAATCGTCCTAGAATTTTAACATTAGAAGAAGCGTTACAATTTATCAATGATGATGAATTGGTGGAAGTAACTCCTGAAAGTATTCGCTTAAGAAAGAAAATACTTAATAAATCTGCCCGTGAAAAAGAAGCAAAAAGAGTTAAACAATTAATGCAAGACGAACAATAATTTAAATATATTACAAACATACTAAGATTAGCTATGAAGAAATCTAT
>NZ_KV831336.1:0-313 GCF_001837075.1 Staphylococcus sp. HMSC063F05 | reverse complement strand
TGGAAATAGAAATACTTCATGTTCTTAAACGTTTCAAAGCTATGCTTATTCAAAAAAATGAAACCGTTGTATCAATGCAAGGATACTTAATGAAATCTCTTAAGTCTGAATTCGCTGAAATGCATACGCTTAATAAACGACGTGATCATTTACCCATCACTTCTTTATTTAATTAATAATGATTTATTTAGAGAGCATCTTTAAATAGATGTTCTCTTTTTTTATTAATCAAGTGGTTGCTAAAGCAACCACCTAGACCAAACGAAAGGTAAAGGAGGAGATAACAAAATAACATCAATACAATGTCACAATT
>NZ_KV831335.1:0-5430 GCF_001837075.1 Staphylococcus sp. HMSC063F05 | reverse complement strand
TATTGAAATAATATAGAAATTGTCTTTTTTATAAATTTTTTGATTATTTTCAGCTCGTTAAGCTGCTATTTTTTTACATTAAGTACCATTAATATAAATCTAAGTTCTCTTTTAACCTTATTTATTACTCGAATGGACACTCGAGTGAAACCCAAAACAAGTTCTACATCAATTTTTCTTTGATTATAGATGTTCTTTATTTCTAATTCAGAAAACTTTTTGTGGATTTGAACTTTAAAATATTCCCAGTTATAATTCTTCAGTTACATTGAAAAATCTTTTATTAACCCAAACCATTATCATGTTTAATTCTATAAATTGTTTGTCTTGTAATATTCACTTCTTTTGCAATATTACTAATTGCTTGGCCTTCTTCTAACATTTCTACAACTCGATGATAAATAATGCGTTTTTGCGGATCCTTCGCATTAGGCGAGTATAGTAAAGGACGTCCTTTATATACGCCTTTTTCTTTCGCAACTTGAATACCTTGTGCTTGTCGACGTTTACTTTCATTTCGTTCTTGTTCTGAAACCATTGCTAATATTTGTATGATTAAATCTTTCATAAATTTATCTAATAAAGGGTTGTCAATAACTTCATTCATCATAGGTAAACTAGTAATCATCAATTGAACTTCTTTATTCTTTAAATAATTAACTGTATTAATCACTTCATCATAATTACGACCTAAGCGATCAATCGATTCTACTACAAATCTATCGCCCATTCTCACAAAGTTAAGTGCTTCTTGAAATACGGGTCTATTTTCTACTGACTTTCCCGATTGTTTCTCTGTAAATATTTTCTCTACGCCAAATGTTTTCAAATTATCTAGCTGTCTCTCTAAATTCTGATCTACCGAAGATACTCTTGCATAACCTATAATCATTCGTTTTCACTCCACAATTAATATACACCCTAATCATACGTTTAAGTTACTATAAATTCAATAACTTATCTTGTATGATTAGGGTGTGCCCATAATATACATAGTTTAACTAAGTTATCTTTTATGATAAATTAAGTTTAGATTTATCATATATATAAATAATTAAAAAAGGAGATAATTGTATGGATGTTTTAACAGTAGAACATTTAACAAAAAAGATAGGTAATAAGACTATTCTTGAGGATGTTTCTTTAAACCTAAAGCGAGGACAGATTATTGGTCTTGTAGGTGCAAATGGTGCAGGAAAAACATCTTTAATGAAAGTCATATTAGGTTATTTAAGCTATCAAGATGGGACATTTAGAATCATTGAAAATAAAAATAAAAAAAGTAATGTTGGTGCATTGATTGAAAATCCTGGAATATATCCTTTCATGTCAGGATATGACAATTTAAAACTATTAAATGAAACAAAAAATACTCACGATATTGATACAATTGTCTCTCAACTTAATATGGATGATTATATACATAACAAAGCAAAAACATATTCTCTTGGTATGAAACAAAAATTAGGTATTGCAATAGCTTTTTTAAATCAACCTCAGTTAATTGTTTTAGATGAACCTATGAATGGTTTAGATCCTAAGGCTGTGAGAGATGTGAGAGAGCTTATTGTAAAAAAAGCACAAGAAGGAATTACTTTTTTAATTTCTAGTCATATTTTAAGTGAATTAGTAAAAATTACAAATTCTATCCTTATCATTAACAAAGGTAAACTCGTTACTGAAACTACAGAAGAAGAATTAAGTCAGTATGAGGATAACGATTTAGAAAATGTATTATTAAATATCATTGATAAGGAGGAGCAATCATAAAATGGGAACTTTAATTAAACAAGAATGTTTTAAATTATGTAAAAAGAAATCAACATTTATTATACCAATTATCATTATATTATTAATGGTTATTCAAGCTATAATCTCGAAAAAATACGATGATATTTTTTCTCCGCAATCGTCTATTGAATCAGCTTTTAGCGGATTTGCATGGTTTATCTTTTTATTAATTATTCAAGCTAGCACCATTATTTCAATGGAATTTTATCATGGTACAATTAAAAATCTTCTCTATCGTAAATATACAAGAACAAATATTATTAGTAGTAAAATTATTACATTAGTAATTTTTTCATTACTGTATTTTATTATTAGCATTATTGTAGGAATTATTTTATGGTCTATTTTCTTCAATGATATTAATCTCCTTGACAGTAAGGGAGATGAGTTATCGTTGTTAAGTAAAATGTTATTAACTGGGTTAGGTACATATGTCGGAACTTGGTTAGTTTTAAGTGTCACTTTATTAATTTCATGTGCAATGAAAAGTCCTGGTGTCTCTATTGCTGTTGGTATTGTATTTTATTTTGCCACTTCAATTTTGTCAGGTATATTAACAATTGTTATAGACAAATGGGAATGGCTAAAATGGAACCCTATCAATATGATGAATATTATGATTCAAATTGTTGATAAAAGCATAAAAAAATTCACAAAATTAGAACTGCATGAATTATTTATTGGTAATATTGTTTATATTATTATTTGCTTAATTCTAGTAGTATTTGTCTTTAAAAAGAAAAATGTCTAATCTAACTCAACAAGCTTTATAATTTTGCATTTCTCTATTAGCTAGTGTTACAATACAGTTAATAAGGATTCTAGTATGGATACACCAATCCCCTCACTATTTTCGTAGTGAGGGGATTTTTTAGGTGCACTTTTATCATGCATCGAAGTTACAAATATTAAAGAATCAGAAAGTGTAAAATGATATAATAAAATCATAATTTTAGAGAAAGTGAAGTGACTTATGAATCTAGCAATTTGTAATTATATAATTAATGGGTTTTGGTTTATTATTGGAGCTTTTATATCATCAATTATACTAATTCCTTTTGAAGACACTTTACTACAATTTTTACGTAACTATTGGTTGCTACTCAAAAAAAAGGCAGTAAAAGGAACTGTTATAAAATGCAGTGTCTATCCTCATATGGATAGTCTTGAAAATGAATATTTAATTTCTCAAATCACTTTTAAAGTTAATTTACCTTATAAATATATGTCTGAAGATTATATGAATATTAAAGAATCAAATCGAATTATCATGAAAACTATACTTAATAAGTATGGTATAGATTTACAAAAAAATAACTATAAGTTAAATAACGTTACGCCAAATTACAATGTTTTTATCCGTAAAGAGGAGTTAGATTATAAGTAAAAATAATATTCAAAAGAAAAACGGATGAGGTTTTTGCATTCCTCTACTAACCAGTGTTATAATTTAGATAACAAGAGCTTCGTGCATTATATGCACCAACCCCCTCACTATTGCGAGTAGTGAGGGGGTTTTTAGGTGTTGGCTAATATCGCCTATTTTTTCTTATTGTTACGTGTACGTAGCCAATGCGTAAATAACGCAACAATACAACCACTGATGACTGTGGTCGTGATGTGAACAAGAGCTTCGACCATCTGATATGCACCTCCTCTCTGCGTCTAAATTGACGCCTGAGAGATAGGCGACCTGTATATTATATCATCTGTACTAGATGAGTTACATATAACTTCCGATAAGTTGATTATGTATTCTTTTCTATTTTCCTATTCCTTTGTATTTTTTCAAATTCCTTTATATGGTTCGAAATCATTGCTGAAGTAATGTTGATATATCCGTTTTCAAGCTTTATTTTGGGATAAATAATAATAAAATTAAATATATATATTAATATAGTAATTAAAAGAATAGCAAAAATAGTTATATTGATATTCTGAGACATCATTTCTGTATAAGAAAATAAAATAAGTGGCATAAAAAAGTAACCTATTCTTGCTCTTAAAAAACATCTCTTAACTCTTTTACTATATTTTCTTCTATTTTTTTCCAACTTTTTTAATGAATTTATTTCTTCTTTTATATCTACTTCATCGTTATATTCATTCAACTTCTTACATGTCTTGTTTAACTCTACTTGAAACTTGCTATTAATATATTCGTCTGCTTCTTTTTTTTCTAAAATTTCACTTTGAATTCTCACACCATTTTTTTGTATACTTAGTTCATTTAAAACATATATAATAAATGAAACTAATCCTAAAGTTGTTTCAAATATAAAAATGATAGACTGAAAAATTTCTTTTTCATGAATAAAATAACTTAAAATTATATAAATTATCATTAATATTAAGTAGGTGATGATTAATACCAAGGCATTTTGTATCAAAGTTTGTCCAATAAACTTGATATTATCTTTAACTTTATATTGATTTTCACCATGTGATAAAAAATTGTATAGCAAAGACATAATACCTACTAAAAGGCCTATAATGGTTGCTATATTACTAAGTATGCTCAGCATATACTTTTTCTCCTGTTAATAATGTTATACGTTATACTTTTCAAATTTCTGCTTTAAATATTTTATTTGCCTTTCTTTCAACTTTCCAAATTTAAAATTTTCCATTCTATTTTTTAGTACATTATATAAATTTTCTTTCTGATTCACTCCAATTATCCCATTATTTTTATCTGATCCATCAATAAAATAATATTTATCATTGTGATAATTAAAGTATATAATACTATTGATAAAATATTGGTTATCTAAAAAATCATTTAATATCTTCATTGTTTTATATATCTGTTTATAAGGATTACCATTGTTATGATATTCTATTTCTCCATTTTCATTTAATTTCAAAACAAAAGTTTGATGCTCATTTTCATCTTGTTTATAAAAAATATATCGGTTTAATAGTTCATGCTTAGTACCCTTTAAACTTTCTTTAGATATATTGTAATATATGTCACCTTCCCAATATTTTGTTTCAAATATATAAATACCATAATCGCAAATAACCATATGATCTATTTGTCTAGGTTCTTTTAAATCATATAAAAAAAGATTGTCGAACTTTATAAAATAATTGAGATCAACTTCTTCTTTCAACTGTTCAAAAATTTCTTGTAATTCCTTAGCAGCTTTGACCTCCCCTATGTTTTTATCAAATATATGACCTGAACGATAACTCTCTTTTAAGGTTTGGTTTTCCTTACATACATCTTCATATTTTTGAGTTAGCTTGTTATAGCGAACCGATAAATCTTTATTTTGACTTTTATGCCTATCAATATTTAAATTTAGCTCTTGCTCATTTTTCTCCTTCAATTCAATATTATCAATGCTCTTTTTATAAAAATAAATTACTAAACAAAATAAGATAATAGAACATAATAACAAAGCGATAATCATCATACCCCCCCTTAATTATTTATATCAATGCCTTTATAAAGTTTTATTACAAAATTAATTTTATAGTATATATTTTAACAAAGAAGGAGCGTTCTCTATGAATTATTTTAGATATAAGCAATTTGATAAAGACGTAATCACTGTACCGTTAGTCACTACCTAAGATACGCACTTAGTTACTGTGACATATCTGAAATATTAAGGGAACGTGGTGTTAACG